>CAYUKK010000234.1:0-20394 GCA_964445305.1 uncultured Eubacteriales bacterium | reverse complement strand
TCTTACGCAATTTGCCTCCTTTCTTTCCCCTCCTTTATTGAGGGGTGAAAGCTTAATCCTCGCCCTGGAGTGAGTAATCTCACTCCTCCCTTAGCCTAATTGAAACCTGAGCTTTTTCTATTTATCACCTCCTTTACGCAGAAATTGCGATGCAAAATATAAAAACATATTATTTAAATACCAGCAAAATATGTGCCAACCTACTCCGTCCAACTATCTTGTTCTAAATCAAGGACTTACATAAAATCTCAGTAAAATTTTCGTTCAAATTATTCAAATTTTTGGATTTTCATCCAATTTTTTGGAACCAATAGCCTCTTTTCTTGTCCTCTTCTCGGCTTCTTCCAAGAGCGCCTTGATGTCCTGCTGGTTAGGCTCGACTTCAAGCGACCGGCGCAAGAGCGGCATCGCCTTCTCGGGTTCACCCAGGTTAAGGTAGCATTCGGCGGCCAGGTTGAGGACACTCGTTTCCGTCGCTTCGGCCATGAGCCTTTCCAGATAAACCAATGCTTTTCGCCAATCATGGAGACCCGCATAGCTCGCGGCCACGATTTTAGCCGCCTCTCGAGAGCGGGTTTTTTCCTCGAGCGGCAACGCCATCTCAAGGGCATCTTTAAGACGGCCGCAGGCGAAAAGAGTCCGGGCATAAAGAAGCCTTGTCGCCGGTTCATCTCTAAGCCGAAAAGCTCGTTCAGCAAGTTGAGCCGCCTCACCGTATTTTTTGGTCATGAAATACTGGGAAGAAAGAAGGGAGAGCCGCTCCGAAGCTTGAGCTGGCCCGTGGACCCGGGCGTAGACCCAGGGCAGAAGAGGCTCGGCGCGAGTAAGGAGGATAAAGTTTTCGCGCGCCGAGGAGATTTTTTTCCCCTCCCCGCTCATTAAGGAAACCTCAACCGTATAATAACCGGGCTTGAGTGAGGCAAGGCTAAAACTTCCCGCATCAAAGCCCACTCCGTCCTCTCCCCCAACCCGGCTCATATCCTTTTTATGGCTGAGGACAATGTCTTGGCTATCGACCGGATGCACTTCGACGAGGATCGATAGAGGAGCGGCTGATTCTAACTCTTCTTTTGAGCTCGCCTGAACATAAATGCCCATCGCTTCGGTCGCCGCAAACTCGTTGGCTGCATCAACAAGATAATGGTTGCCACCAAACGTGAAGGCTCGCAGGGAAGTGCTGGCCGCGGCGACGACTTTCTCCCGGCTGTGATAAAGGAGAAGAGGACCAAAAGCCGGCCGTTTCTCCGGCACCGCGTAATCGCCGCTAAAAGAAGTGAAATCCTGAGCTGTTTTGTTCTTGAGGAGGCCAAAAACCCGGAAGCGGCCGGGAATCACGGGCAGGATATCCTGAAAGGCAAAAGTCCTCCGGCTATGGGCCCTGGCCTGCTCGGCAGTGAGAGCAAGCGGTATCTCCTCCTCTTTCTCCAGGATGAGGTGACCATCCATTTCCTCCAGGCGGAGAATCAAGCTATAAACTGCCTGGAATCTTCCCTCCCGCTCGATGAGGTTTATCTTTTTTGGCTCGACCGTCCAGTGGAGGAAAAAGCCCTCCTCGTGCCAGAAGACTTTGGCGGCAAAAGCGCTCTCGATGTAGGCGTGGGAGTATTCTGTTTCCACATGGTCCTTGTAGCTCAGGTAGGAGCGGGCGTAAGCGTCAGAAAATTTTTTTTCCGGTACGGAACGGATGGAGGCAAGGAGAGAGGCGGAAGAAAAGGCTGGGGCGAGAAGACTCGCTTCGCCGGGAAGATAGCTCAAGGACGCGTCGGCCAGCTCGGAGGAGATTTTTTTAATCAACTGGTAGGCTGAGCTCCGCGTCAGAGTTCGGAGCGCTGTGCCGGGGACGATGAGCTTCTCGGGTCCCTCGACACCGGGCGAGTAAAGGCGATATTCGCCCAGCCCGGCCGGCTGGTAGAAAATGAGATAGAAATAAGAGGGAAGGCCGTATTCGATTTCTCCCTTGTAGTACCAGAGCTCGAGCGGCCAGAGCTGGGAATGGGTGGTGAAAAAATGCCGTTCGAGCGGCGGACCCAGGAGAAGGTAGTAATATCCCCGCTCGGTCTGGCTTCCCCGCTTGGATGTTCCGTGGCCAAAATTCTGGTCGGCGAAACGGACCCTGTCCATGTACTCTTTGTAGAATTCGTTCTCTTCCGTGTCGGGGTAGGGGTCGCGCTGCCGCCAGAAAAAGCGGATGAACTTCTCCCTTTCCTCGTTTGTCTTGAGTTTTTGGAATATATCTCTCTCTGTCCTGGTCATGATGGGCGAGACATTCTCGAGCCATTCCCGGTGATGTGGCAAAAGCTCCTCCTGACCAGGAAAAAGCCCGGGGGGCAACAAAAGCAAAACGCCGAGTGAGCCGGCGACAACAAGCGAGCGTTTCATGGGTAAGAGGCTTTCAGGTTAGCATAACGCCCCGCTGCTTTCAAACCTTCGCCACCTCATTGGGGAGAACTTTATGCCTCTCGTCCCCGCCCCCTTTGAGCCTCCATTAATCTCTTTGTTTGGGCGCTCAAGAGGGCAAAAACCGACCCCGACCAGTCTGAGCGAAGGGACGAGGGGCCTCGTCGAAAAAGTTAATCGAAGACAAAGCGGGCCATATTATTTATGTTATAATGACCGAAAGGAAATGGAGCTGAATTCCCCATGAAAACAAGGACCCCCCGTGCCCGTCCGACGCGCAAAAAAAATTGGCGCTGGTGGGGAATTCCTCTGGCAACACTTGGTATTGCTCTGGCCTCGGTATTGTTTATTGTCCAAAAAAAGAACTCCCTGAACTTCGCTCGCTTTCGAAGCAACAGGAATTACCATTTCATCCTCATCACTGTCGACACGCTCCGGGCTGACAGACTCCGCTGCTACGGCTTTCCCCGGATTGAAACACCGGCCATCGATTCTTTTGCCCGGCGAGGGGTGAAGTTTGACCGCTGCATGGCCACGACACCCCTCACTCTTCCCTCCCACACGTCCATTCTCACGGGCACGCTTCCCCTTTTCCATGGCGTCCGCGATAACGGCGGCTTCGTCGTCCCGGAGGAGCTCAAGACCATGGCCGAAGTCTTCAAGGAACAGGACTATGCTACGGCCGCCTTTGTCGGCGCCTATGTCCTGGATTCCAAGTGGGGACTCGGCCAGGGCTTCGATTACTACTTCGACCGTTTTGATTTGAGCAAATTCGAGAAGATCTCCCTCGGCACTGTACAGCGGCCAGCCAATGCCGTTATCGATGAGGCCCTCAAGTGGCTCGACGGCCATAAGGAAGATAAGTTTTTCGCCTGGATTCATCTTTACGACCCCCATACCCCCTATGAGCCGCCCAGCCCCTATGACGCCCAATACCCCAACCATCCCTATCTCGGCGAAATCGCCTTCACCGACTCCCAAATCAACCGACTCTGGAATTATCTCGAGGACGCCGGCCTCATCGATAACCTCATCCTCGTTTTTACCTCTGACCACGGGGAGAGTCTGGGCCAACATCAGGAGGCTACCCACGGCTTTTTTGTCTACCAGGAAGCCATCCACGTCCCCCTCATCTTCGTCACTCCGATCGCCAGATTCCAGGGCCTCGCTGTCTCCCAGGTTGTCTCCCTCATCGACATTATGCCGACGATGCTCGAGATGGCCGGCTTTCCCGTTCCGGCCGAGGTCCAGGGGAAAAGCCTTCTGCCTCGCTTCTTCCGGCCTTCCCGTGATGAAGATTCCTACGCCTACGCCGAGACGTTTTACCCCCGCTTCCATTTTGGCTGGTCAGAGCTCCGGACCCTCCAGAACAGAAGATACAAACTTATCCTGGCCCCGCAACCCGAGCTCTATGACCTCGAAAAAGACCCCCGGGAGCTCAAAAACCTTGCCGAAGCCGAGCGCTCATTGCTGACGGACCTGGAGAAGCGCGCTTCAAAGTTCATGGCCGCGGCGAGCCAGAATGCGCTGGAGCTCGACTACCGGAAAATCGACGAGGAGACCCGCGCCAAGCTGGCCGCCCTGGGGTATGTCGGCGCGTTCACGGGTTCGGCCAAGCCTGAGGGCAAGAAGCTCGCCAACCCGAAGGACAAAATCGGCGTCTTTAACGAACTCTCGCGTGCCCGGGAAATCGGCATGGCCGGTCAGGCCGAGGAAGCTATCCGGATTATCGAGGCCATCATCGCCGAGGACCCGGATATAAGCGACGCCTACTTCACGCTCGGCAATATCCACTTCAAGCAGCGGAATTTCGAGGCGGCCATCGCTTCCTTCGAGAAGGCTCTGGAAAGAAAACCCGACGACACGTTCTGTGTCATCAATATCGCCAACTCCTACCAGATGATGGGACAGCCGGCCCGAGCCGAGGAGTTCATCATCGACTATCTCAAGCAGGGGTTCAACGACTCCCAGCTCTACCATCTCCTGGGGACACTGAGCTTCAACCAGAAGAAATACGACGAGGCGATTAAGTACTACTCGGAGTGCCTCTCCCTCAACTCGGATTCAGCCGCCTCTCACAACGCTCTGGCGGCTATTTATATCCTTAAGGACGAGCTTCGCAGGGCCGAGGAGCACATTGACCAGGCCATGGCCATAAACCCCGAGCTCACCAACCTCCACTATAACCTCGCCCAGCTCCTGGAAAAACGGGGGGAAATCCGGAAGGCCATCGACTCGTATCTCGAGGAAATCAAGCATTCGCCGAACCACTTCAAAGCGAGCTATAACGTGTCTCGACTCTATCGGATGACGGGCAATGTGGAAGGCGAGGAAAAATACCTGAAGATGACAATCGATATAGCGCCCGAATTCCCCCTCGCCTATTTCTACCTGGCCCGGATTTACCTCAACCGGGGCGAAAATTATGAGGAAGCCATCCGGCTGGTTAAAAAAGGAATTGAGCTCAAGCCCGAGCCCAAAGAACTTCCTCTTGGCTACTTCCTCCTGGCCGACCTTTATAGCCGTCTCAACCAGCCGTTGCTTTCTGCAGAGTATGCCCGCAAAGGCCAGGAGCTCAGCCGCTCCGCCACCAACTCTCGCTAATTGAGGTGGATAGCCATGAACCGCCGCCGTAGGCGGGACTTTACCTCCCCATCAGATTCTTATTCTTATGATGGGCGGAGGAGCCTCCGGAAGCATCTCCTGCCGTGAAAATTACAGGACTCTCTTGAGAATGGGTGACGCGGCGCCAGTCCCCCGAGCGTCCGCAGCGGCCGGGGTTCGGCTTTGGTCACAAAGCCGAGGGGTGCCAAGGGGACTCGTCCGTTTGAGCTTTCTTTTTGGCACGAAAATTGCTATATTAGACAGAGGATGGGGAAGTAAATGACCATTCCCTTGAAAGATAACATTCCGGACAAAAAAATTTACAAACAGCTCTTGCGAATCTGTCTCTGGCTGATTTTTATTTTTGCTTCCGCTAAGGGAGAAGGTCTTTTGGCAGGAGCCTCGGCCGTTAACTTTCTTAACCCGCGCCCTTCCTTCTCGCGCCATAGTCTTTTTCTCCATTCGAATCAAGGCCAGGATAATTGGCGACTCCAGCTTTTCCATGGCCAGAGCTTCCAAACACTGGGAAATGACGAGGAAGAAGAGGAGATGAGGGAATTCCACGGCCTGGGGCTTGAGATAAGGGTCATGGGTGGATGGAACTATTTTGCTGGCGGCGATTTCCATCGGGGGACACGAGGGTTATTCGACGAGCGCGCCGACATTGTTTTGACGCGGGGATACAAGAGGGAATTCCAGAACATAAGCTCCTGTCGTTCTGGTTTGGGATTCGGCGCCGAAGCAATTTACCATCTCAGGCCTCGACTTGGAATCGGGGTGAGAGTCAGCTTCTCCCATCCAGCTCACCCGAGTGAGCTCAAGTTTTATGAGGTCCAGGCCCTGCCCTATCTTTTATGGAGCGACATCGACTTGAAAATCTTATCCTTCATGGCCGGATTCTATTATATGGTCCCGGCCCATCGCCGTCTCTGGCTTTTCTTCAGCGGAGGCCCAGAATTGCACCTCGTTAATTATCAATATGCCCTGAATTTTACCACCCCCACCAGCCATGAAGAGATAAGCCAGAAGGCAGACGGCCGGGGACTCGGAGCAAGGGGAAGCGCTGGCCTCGAACTCCATTTGAACCCGCGAGTGGCGCTTTTCTTCGAAATCCACGGCCGCCTGGCTAAAATCAGCAATTTCCAGGGCAAGGAAGCGACCTATCACCTCGAGGGCTATTCGCCCTCAACCTCAGAGGCAAACGGCTTCCTTTATTATTCAGAGGCGGGTAAGTATCCGGGCTTGGCCATCTTCTCCGAAGATGCCGCTCAGGGGAAAGGGGTCAAAAGGGCCGTCTTCGATTTCTCGGGCATGGGGCTTCATACAGGGTTAATCTTTAGGTTTTAGGGAAAAAAGAGGTCGCCGGGGAAGAATGCATGGTCATAAAAAACTCAAACTCATCTCGGGCGATTTCAAAGCCAAGCTGTCTTTATTTTATACAATTCCTATGGGAAAAGTGGGAGAATAATAATGGGGGTGAATCATGAGAGCGTTCGCCCTTAGAACATTCTTAATGGCCTGCATAATGCTCGGAGCCCTTGGTTTGGTGGCTCTTTCTCCAGCCCCAGAAGAATTCCAGGCCAGACTCCTCGGCCGGGATTCCCATCCAGGCATGCGGGCAACAAAATTCATCATCTCCATCGATGGTTACACAAGCCCGGAAGAAGTCTACGAGCTGGCCAAAACCCTTTCTGACAATGGTTATGAAGCATTCATGGCCGCCTTCCGGGCTATCACCAAGGGTTACATCCGTCCCATCGGCGGCCGGGGGATCAAGGTCAACTTTCACGCCGCTCACAGCCTCCCGACCGAAAAAGGAAGAAAGATCATGCTCTTCACCCAGCGCCAGAGCTGGGACCCCGAGGCCCAGCAGAGGACCGACCAGCGCTTCACCTTCATGGTTATCGAGCTCAACCTCGATAAAAAGGGAAAGGGGGATGGAAAGATATATGAACAGGCCAACATCAGGCTGACAGGTCAGGGAACGGTCGAGATGGAGTCTTACAACGCCGCCCCCCTACAGCTCTGGGGTGTCAGCCCAAGGAAATAATCCTCGTCGCAAGGAGGATGAGAAAATGCCCACGTTGAGCATTGGGTGTTTAAGAGAGGAGGTCATACGATTATGAAAACAAAAATGATATGGAGCCTTGTTCTGTTCTGCCTCGTGGCCACGGCACCGATTTTTCCCCAACCGAAGCCCTTGGAAAGCAGGCGCGCCGCCCAGCCAGCCCAGATAGACGGCCAGGATGAGGAATGGAGCAAAGATGCCCTCTATTTTGAAAAAAGCGCCAGAGTCCAGTTGGCCTTCCAGAATGATCAAGAAAACCTCTATGTTCTCCTGGTTTTTGAAGAACCAAAATCTTTAAGCTCCATCGAGCAAACGGGCATCACCCTTTCTTTCAATGCCGAAGGGAAAAAGAAGAAGGAGAAAGGCATTCATTTCTTCAAAAAAATGCTCACTCCAGAAGAAACCATTGCCGAGCTCGAAAAAGAGGGACAAATTCTTACGGACGAGCAAAAGGAGAGTATCCGGGCCAAAGCCGGGGCTCTCGTTTTTATTGCCGAACCAATCAAAGAAAAAGGCCAGCCAGAGGAAACCGAGTTCGGCGCGCCAGCCGGTTTGAGGCCAGCTTTCAAAGCGATGTCAGAGGGCCAGAGAGTCGTCTATGAATTCAGAATTCCCCTCGCCCCATCCGAGCTCCAGACCATGGGAATCGGCGCTTCCCCTGGCCAGACGATTGCCGTCCATTTTGAGTGGGGGGGGATGACCGAGGAGATGCGCAAGGCGATGCAGGCTCGCGCGAGGAGGGAGTTGGGGGGCGGGATAGATAGAGAGAGCGGCGCCGGGACGGTCATTGTCCCCGGCCGAGAAGGTGGCGGAGCGCCCGGAAGCGGCGCCATGCCCATCCCCAAGAAATATTCCTTCTGGGTCGCCGTCAAGCTCGCCGCCATGGAGTGATGAGCGGAGGGGATTGGTGCCAAGAGGGGGCGCCGGGGGTAAACCACGGGAGGAACCGTCGGGTGTTCCGGTTAGAAATCCAAGGACGTTGGCGTCATATACAAGAAGGCGAAACCGGAGTATAATCAATATATGAAAAAGAAGGAAGTTTTCCCCATTTTTTTCTTCTTTCTTTTTCTCCATCTGACCCTCGCCCCGGCGCTTCTCCCCCAGAAGAAAAAATCGCCCAAAGACCTTCCCCCACAGTACCGCAAATGGCTTGAGGAAGAAGTCGTTTACATCATCACCCCTAAGGAAAGGGATGTCTTCCTTCAGCTCGAAACGGACCGGGAAAGAGAGGCTTTCATCAACGCCTTCTGGAAGCAACGCGACCCCGAGCCTCTCACCCCGGAAAATGAATTCAAGCTCGAGCACTATCGGCGGATTGCTTACGCCAACCAATATTTTGGGAGAGAAGGTCCAGGAGCGGGCTGGCGCTCGGCTATGGGCAGAATCTACATTCTTCTCGGCCCGCCCGACCAGGTCGAGAAGTTTGAAAACGACTCGGAAATGTACCCCGTCGTTCTCTGGTTTTACCAGGGAAAAACCGAGCTCGGCCTGCCCAACTCATTCTACGTCGCCTTTTTCAAGAGGTCGGGAATCGGAGAATACGAGCTCTACTCGCCGGTCAAGGATGGGCCGCAGAGCTTGATCATCCACTACCGGGGCGACCCGGCGGATTACTCGAGTGCTTATAATAAACTCTATAACATCAACCCGACGGTGGCCCAGGTCTCGATGAGCCTCATCCCCGAGGAGGGAACCGCGCTTGCCTCTCCTTCCATTGCCTCAGAGATTCTGGTGAGAAACAAGATTCCCAAGGCTCCCTACGAGAAAGTCCAAGACGCCTATGCCGAAAAACTCCTTGCCTATAAGGACATCATCGAGGTCGATTACACCGCTAACTACGTCCCCTGTGATGCCTATGCGCAGGTCCTCCAGGACCCGAGCGGGATGAACTTTGTCCATTACCTCATCGAGCCGAAAAAACTCAGCCTCACCCAGGTGGGCGAGAGATTCCGGGCCAACCTGGAAGTAAACGGCAAAGTCACTGACCTCAGCGGGCGAACAATCTATCAGTTCGAAAGGACTGTCCCCATCGATTTCGACCCGTCTCAGCTCGAGAAAATCAAAGACAAGCTCTTCAGCTTTCAGGACATTTTTCCCCTCCTTGAGGGAAACTACAAGCTCGACGTCCTCCTCAAGAACACCATCGCCAAAGAATTCACTTCCATGGAGGTGAATTTGACTGTCCCTGAGACGGGCGGCCCGCGCCTGAGTCCCCTGGTTCTGGCTAACCGGCTCATCCGAAACTCGGCCTATCGGGGCTCAATCAAACCCTTTCTCATCGGCGATGTCCAGCTCGTCCCCTCGCCAAGGAACGATTTCACCCGCCACGATTCCCTCTATCTCTTTTTCCAGATTAACAACCTGAGCGAAGAGCTCCGGGCTTCCGGAAGCCTGGACTACACAATTTTCAAGGAAGGAGAGAAAGTTTTTTCGCTCAACAAAGCCCTCCGGGATTATCCAGACCCAACGAATATTCTCGAGGAGTTTTCGCTGGCCCAGTTCCCCTGGGCTTATTACAAAATCCGGGTATCGCTTCTCGACTCCGCCCGAAAAGAAATCCTGTTTGAGGAAAAAGATTTTCTCATCAGTCACCTTTCTCAACTTCCGCGTCCCTGGGTGCTCTCGATCCCCCAGCCTCGACCAACCGACCCTGTCCACGCCAACATCCTGGGACTCCAGTGTTTTCAAAAAAACGACTTGACCAGGGCGATGACTCTTCTCGAGACGGCTTATCGCCAGGCGCCAGAGTCTAAGAAGTTTACCCTGGATTATGCCCAGGTCCTTTTTGCGGCCAGAGAATACGCCCGGGTGAAAGAAATCCTCGCCCCCCACCTCGCCGGACCAGACCGACCTGGCTTCCTCCTCCTCTTTGCCCAATCCTCCCAGGCTCTGGGAGAGCTGGCCGAGGCCATCACCCTCTATAAAGAATACCTTTCCCATTTTGGCGCCAACATCAACGTTCTCAATGCCATCGGCGAGTGTTACTATCAGCTGGGCAACTACCCGGAAGCCCTCGTGGCCTGGGAAAAATCGCTCGAGCTCAGCCCGAAGCAAGAAAAAATAAGGGAGAGAGTTGATTCTCTCCGGAGGAAAAAATGAAGACCCGATGGCCACTCTTCTTATGCTTCATTGTTTTCTTCTCGTCCTGCGCCATCTTCCCCACAGGGGCCAATTTAACCGCCGAGGAGAAGGAATTCCTGTCGACAGTGAGATACATCATCACCGGCGACGAAAAGAAGGCCTTCTTAGCCCTGCCATCGTCCGAGCGGCCGCGATTCATCGAGGAGTTCTGGAAAAGAAGAGACCCCAGCCCTGAAACTGAGGTTAACGAATACAGGGACGAATACTACCGCCGGGTCGAAGCCGCCAAGCACCTTTTTACTGAAGGGGGAACATCAGGCTGGCTTCAGGACAGGGGAAGGGTCTATATCCTTCTCGGCCCGCCTGAACAGCGGGAGCAGTATCCGCGAGGCTATACCTTCTACGGCCTGCCCATGGAAATCTGGCATTATGGGTTTCATCAGCTCATCTTCATCGATTCCCGCTGGAACGGGAATTTTGAGCTTCAGCCCGAGAGTGCCCGGATGATCGCGGAAATCAACGCTGCTCAAATGCAGCTCAAGCCCCAGATAAGGAAAGAAAAAGCCGAGGAGAAAATTCCACTTGACTTTAGCGCGGAGATCAAGAGAATCTCAGCCCGGGAAATGGCGATGGTCATTTCTGTTCCCTATAAAAACATCTGGTTTTCCTCGGAAAAGGAAGCGTTCGAGACGACGCTCGAGCTCACCGTCGATATCCTCGACTCCGGCGGGCAAAGAGTTTTTAGCCAATCCAGAAGTTGTCCTCTTTCTCTGACCCAAGAAAAGCTCAAGAGCCTGGTCGGTCAAGATTTCACCCTGGAATTTCCCTTTGCCCTCGAGCCTGGAGAATATCGGGCTGTCGTCAGACTGAAAAACGCGACTGGAGGGACGGAACTGAGCAAAGAACTCAAGATAGTCATCTGATTTGGACAGAAAGGCGATATTCTCATTTGAAGTCAAAGCAGGAGGCATTGATGAGACACAATAAGCATTTTTTCTCATTCTTGAGCCTGATTTTATCCCTTCTCTGGCTTTCTTCCCCCTCAGCCCTTGCTCAGGCAGGAAGGGGCAAAGGCCGTCAACAGGGAGTTGTCCTGGACGAGCAGGGGAAGCCCATTGCCTCGGCGAAAGTCGTCCTTGAACTTTTAACCAGCGAACGGGCCGTACGCGAGGCAACGACGGATAAAAACGGCGAATGGGCGTTCATCGGACTGGGCTCCGGAAACTGGAAAGTCACGGCGAGCGCCGAGGGCTACATCCCGTCGTCGACGACGATCTTTGTTAGCCAGATCGAGAAAAACCCGAAGCTGGTCCTCAAACTGAAAAAGCCCGAAATCAGCAAGGATGCCGTCATCACCGACGAAGCTTCCCTCGCCTACCTCGAGGAGGCGACCAAACTCTACAACGAAAAAAATTTCGATGCGGCGCTCGTCATCCTGGAAAAGTTCCTGGCCGAGAATCCCAAGGCTTACCAGGTCCAGGTCCTCATGGGCGATTGCTACCGGGAGAAAGGAGACTTCGATAAAGCCATTGAATTCTATACGCGGGCTGTGGAAGAAGCTAAAACGGATGTAAAAATGGGGAAGGAGATAACCGTCAAGAGCTTAGCGGCCATCGGCGACATCTATCTGAAGAAAGGAGACATCGAGAAGGCGCAGGCCTTCTTCAAGGAATCCATCGACACCAACCCGGAGAATGAAACCCTCGCCTATAACGTCGGCGAAATCTACTTCTCCAACCAGAAGCTCGATGAGGCCATCCACTACTTCACCATCGCCACCCAGATTAAGCCGACCTGGTCTCCTCCTTACTACAAGCTGGGCCTGGTCCATCTCAACAAGACCGAATACGACAAGGCCAAAGAAGCCTTCAAAAAATTCCTGGAATTGGAGCCCGAAGGCGAGCAGGCAGCCCAGGCCCGAAGCATCCTCGAATACCTGGAAAAAATCAAGAAGTAGACGGGAGAATCTATTTCGGGAGGATTTTCTTTAAATAGGCAAGCTCCTGCCTTGCCCGGGCAATCTTCTCCGGCGTCTCACCTTCCGGGTTGGCCAGATAGAGGTGAAGACATTCCACCGCCTTCTCGATATGGCCGACTTTCCTGAAGGCGACGGCCAGGTTCAGATAGCCGACGGGCGTCGGACGAAGCTCGATCGCCTTCTCCAGGTTTTCGATGGACCGGCTTAAATCGCCCGCATAACCGTAAGCTATCCCCAGGTCCTGCCAGACTTCATAATCGCCCGGGTAATCGGATTTCAAGCGCTCGTAGACTTCGATGGCCTCCCTGAGATTTCCTGATGTGGCCAGGTTCATGGCATAATTCTTGCGCAGGAATTTATTCTCCGGCTCGACCTGAAGCGCTCTCTCGTAGAAGGACCGGGCCTCCTCCTTGTTCCCCATCAAATCAAGAATCCAGCCCGAACCAAGAAGCCCGTCAAAATAATGGGGTTCGAGGGCCAGGACCGCCTGCCAGGTGTCGAGGGCCTTCTTGAGCCTGCCCATGACCATGTAAGTATGAGCCAGCCGGGAAAGGAGCATAACCGATTCCGGGAAGAGCGCGATTCCCCGCTCAAGCACGGTCACGGCTTCGTCGAACTCATTCAACCTGGCCTTCATCAGGGCGAGGTTGACGTAGGCGGTCTGGTTCTCGGGCCGCCGGGCGAGCATCTCTTCATAGGTTCTGGAAGCTTCGGCGTATTTCCCCTCCGCTTCGTAAGCTTCAGCCCGCTGGCTGAGCTCGAGTTCAGGGAGCATGTCCTTGGGGTCGGGAAGCGGCCCCTTCCGCGTCTCTCCGGTTGGAGCGACATAACCGAGCGAGCGCAGCCTTTCCTGCTCTTCCGCCGTGAGCTTCCTCCTGGTCAACGAGATTTCGGAAGTGGAATGAGCGATGAGCTCATCCAGCCGCGCTCTCTTCTCGGCGGCTGTTCGGGCTTCGGAGTCGATGAGGTTTTTTGTCTCGGCGGGGTCTCTTTTCAAATCATAAAGCTCTTCTCTGGGCGCTCGGATGTATTTCCAATGGCCATCGATTAGCCCGACAAGGGGAGACCAGCCGTAGTTTTCGAGCGGGTAATAAGTCTCGATGTAACTCGTCAGGTCTTTTTTCTTTTTCCCCCCGATATACGGGATGAGGCTCATCCCCTGCATTTCTTTGGGCACAGGAAGAGCGAGCATATCCAAAATCGTGGGCGCAATGTCGATAAGCCTGACCCGCGGCGCAACGACAAGGCCGGCGGGGAGATGATTTTCGGCATAAAAAATGAGCGGCACCCTCATCGTCTCGTCGTAAAGAAAAACGCCGTGGCCTGCTTCCCCCTTCTCACCAAAGGCCTCGCCGTGGTCTCCGGCCAGAACGAGGAGGCTCTGTCCGAGGAGGTTTCGGGACCGCAACGCCTCGACTGTCTTGCCGACGTAACGGTCCATGTAAGCAATCTCTCCATCGTAGAGGTTGTCGGCAAAGTCGATACGGAAAGGAGGCGGTGGGTCATAAGGAAGGTGGGGGTCAAAAAAGTGGACCCAGCAGAAAAACGGCTGATTGTTTCTCTTCTCCAGCCACCGGACAAAAGATTCGTAAACCTTTTCGGCTTTCCTCTCGGAATTGAGAGCTTTGAAGGCCTGGCCCTCGGCAAAAGCATCATCATAGACGGCGAATCCCTGGTCCAGCCCAAAACGGGAATCCACGGTGAAAGAGCCGACAAAGGCAGCCGTATCAAAACCTTTATCGCGGAAGACCTCGGCGAGAGTGCTGAGCTCATCCGGAAGGCTGTAGGTGCCGTTGTTACGGACTTGATGATAGAGCGGGTAGGTGCCGGTGAGAATCGAGCAATGCGATGGAGTGGTCAGGGGGACCTGGGCGTAAGCATTCTCGAACCGGATGCCCTGCGAAGCAAGAGAATCCAGGTTTGGCGTGCTTCCTTTCTCATAACCGTAGCATCCCAGCCGATCAGCCCTCGTCGTATCCAGGGTTATGAGCAAAACGTTAAGGTCTGTCCTTCTCTTGACCCTTTCTCCGGGCGAGAAAAAATGCCAGACGAGAAACGCTGCGGCCAAAACAAGGAAAAAAAGAAGCAAGATAACCGGAAGCCTATTTTTCTGTCCAGCTTCAGCCGCCGGCCGCGAGGAGACAATTTCTTTCTTTTCCTGGCTTCGGCGCTTCTTTATCTTCTTTTTCCTGGCCATCCTCGAAGAATCTCAAAAATATTTTCTATTTTTCTCACTTGAGATTATATCATAATGCTGTGGACTTATCTTACTTTCCCTCTTACCCCCGGCACAATCTTCTTATTGAATTAAAATAGCTGGAAAATAGCTCACCTCCAAATTTTGATTTCATGTATCAATTTCCGGAGAAATAAAAAAGCCCGCCTCCCCCGGCGGGGAGGCGGGCTTGAGCTTCGACTTGAGAGACGATTAGAAGATGAACTTAACTCCCAGCCTGGCCGAAATCGGGCCATAGAAATTCATCTTCATCATCCACCTTGGATCCTGAGTGTAGTTACGATAGGAAGCGCTTGGAACCGTCAGATCCCAGTTCTTGGACAGGACCTCATCCTCGGTAACATTGAGCCCATAAAGCGTTCTGTAGTTGTAGAGCCTCTGGGCTGTTTTGACATCGAACACATTGTCAACATTGACGTTGAAGTTGAGCGTGTACCTCCCGAGCCTCAGGTTGTATTCAGCGTAAACGTTGGCAAACCAATGAAAAGGCGTCCGCTTGCGCTTGAGGTTGCCCGACTCATCCCTGTAGTAGTGTCGATTGAAGGGATACCAGTACGTGCCGAGAATGCTCCATGTTTCCGTAAACGGCGTGCCGCTCATGGCGTTAAGAACAGCGCCAACAGTCAGCCGGAACGGGAAGGTGTAAGCGCCGTAGAACTTGAAGAAGTGGGGTCGATCGGTCATCAGCGGGCCATCGACTTTTTCCAGGTTCTTGGTATAAGCCATGGCCCAGTTGTCGAACATTCTCTCGACATAGGGGCTCACCCGTCCGTACTCGTCGGTGGCGCCCAGGCCTGAACAGTTGCCCACCAGCCTCGACCAGGTGTAGGAGAAACCGGCTAACCAGTTGTTAGCCAGCCTCTTGTCCAGGCTGAGGTTGAGGGCATAGTACTCGCGCTTGGCCCTTGGAGTTTCAGGATACTTGGGGTCGAACTTGCCCGTGCCATTACCCTGATGGAGCGAATAGCCGTAACCGGGGTTACATTCGTAGTAGACTTCTCCTACACCGGGCACGATGACGCCCACGTCCTCGATGATGTAGCGGAGGTGCTTCTGGACAAAGCGGGCCGTGAAGGAGAGATTCTCCATGAGCATCTTCTCAGCGCCGAAGGAAATCTCTCTCTGGCTAACTGGCTTTAAGTCCGGGTCGGTGGATTCAAAAGAGGGGTGCCGCCAGTCGAAAATCGTTATGAGCGTGCCCGGGAAGTTGCCTCCGACTCCGATCTCCGGCCAATTCAATGTGTCGAGCGTGTAGTAGGCGCTCTTCCACTTGAACCCAGCGTAGGAATGGGCCGCCATGTAGGTCTTAATGACGTCGTAGTAGAGGCCATAAGAACCAAAAATCTTCAGGCTGGCGTCACCAAAAACGTCATAGATGAACCCGATCCGAGGCGAGAGTTTCTCGTTGAAGTCGAATTCGAGCGGCCTGAACCCGGCCGGAATGGAAGGATCCTCGGAATAAGGCGGCACGTACTCGCTCTCGGCCCGGATGCCAACGTTGAGGGTGAACTTATCAGCGATAGTCCAGCTATCCTGGAGGTAGATTGCCCATCGGTCGTTATAGACGTCATACCACTCGCCAAAGGGACCGGTGACTTTGCTCCCGCGGACTTCGTAATAGCCATACTTTCCCTGGCCCAAGTTCTGACCACCGAGAATGAGCGGTCTGTTCCAGTTCAGGAAGACCTCGGGGAATTCGGAGCTGATCGTGCTATCCACATCTTCACCCTGTCTGACCCATTCGACACCCCACTTGAAGGCGTGCTCTCCGCCGAGGTTCAGATAATAGGTGAAATCTGAGTTGAAGTAGTTCTTGTAGTGGAGGTATTTCTTGGTTTCATAGATTCTCGGTCTGGTCTGCCAGCCTCTTACGCGATAGAGGGGGTCGGTTGTGGCAACAAATATTCCAATTCCATCCCCTGTGTGGTACTGCCTTGGAACATCAGCCTTATATTGCTGATTCGTCGTGTCATAGGCGAACCGGCCGCCGCGCATGTTAACCATGAAGTTATTCCCGAAGGTGAAGTCGGCGAAGGCGTTAGCCGAATAATTGGGGTAATCCCAGCCGTACTTGGTCAGAGTGGGGTCAGTGTAGCTACTCGTTCCATCTTGAGCGGGCAAATTGCCCCTGAATTTGGTGAAGTTGTTGACGAAGGAAGCGCCCACGCGCATGAACCCGACTGGTTGGGCGGTGAGCTTGGCCGAAAAATTATAAGCGTAGTCCTTCCGGGTGTAATCCTGGGTAAAATCTGGTTTCGCCAGGAAAACTCCCTTCCTGACCTGGGTTTGATAGACAGGGAGGACGGATCCGAAGAACCACAGCCTGTCCTTGAGGATGTAACCGCCCAGGCTGAAGCCGCCTTCGTACCTGTTGACCTTGTCTTTCCCGGGATAGAGCGGCTGCCCCGTCGAGGTGACCATGTTCTTACCCGTCTGGTAGTTGACGTATTCGGCTATCATGATGTTGTAAGGGTTAAGGCGGAGCTCATCACGATAAGTGCCGCTCAACATCGACCCCGAGTAATAGCCGATGAGCTCGCCGTGGAATTCGTTCCCTCCCTGACGGGTGATGACGCTGACAACACCTCCCAGAGCGCCGCCGTGCTCAGCACCGTAGCCGCTGGCAATAATCTTGACTTCGTCAACGAACTCGAAGACAGCGCTCTGCTGGGGACGTCCTGTATCGACTCTCATGACGTTGCTGCCGTCAATAAAATAGATGTTCTCAGCAACCGTGGCCCCGTCGACTGAAAGACCGCCCGCCCAGGGCTCGTAGTTCACACCGGGGACTGCGGTGACCAGGCTATCGAAGTTCCGGCCTCTGGGCAGAACCTCGAACATCTCCTTGCTCAGGGTCATGCCCTTGGTCGTGCTCTTGACGTCGATGAGCGGCGATTTGCCGATGACGGTCACTTCCTCTTCCAGAGCTCCCATCTCCAGGGTGACATCGAGCTTGAGTGTCTGGTCGATGGTGATGACGATTCCCTCCCGGATTAACGGCTTGAACCCCTGCAGGGTAAACGTAATTCTATACGTTCCTGGATGGAGGGCGAACAAGCGGTAAATGCCGCTCACATCCGTCACCGTCGACGCTTTCCCAACGAGGCTGGGGCTTGTCGCTTCAACAGCCACGCCGGGAAGCGGGTTTCCATCTTGGTCGGTAACCGTGCCATAGATTCTTCCCGAAGGAGCAGGCCCTTGAGCGGAGAGGAGGCCGGTGAGAAGAAGAATTCCCAGCACAGCCAAGGAATTTCTTTTCCAGTTATTCATCCATTTCCTCCTTCATTCTTTTTCCCTAATCCCAGGAGCGAAAACTTTTTTCGCTCCAACCTAATAGCCTTTGTCATGTGGATTTTTTTTTGATTCTCACCTCCTTATTTACAAATCCCTGCGGGAATCAATTAATTATAAAGCAAAAAGCGTGCCAAGTTTATAGATTGCCTTCTAAATAGTAAATTTAATAAAATCAACAATTTACGAAACGCGTGCCGGGGGGTCGGAACTCTTTTTATTCAAATTTTTGAATTTCATCCAATATTTTGGATTTTTTGATGGATTTCCCCGCGGCAAGTTGGGCGGGCTCATACAGCAGTTTACCTCAGAACCACTTCACCCTCGCGAGGGGGGAATAACCAAAATAACGGTAGTTGCAATGTCCACTTTTATTCTATAAACTGGAGGCTTATTGCCCATGAAATTCATCGCCGACCTCCACATCCATTCCAAGTTCAGCCGCGCTACCTCCCGAGACATGACTTTCGACAACCTCGCCTATTGGGCCAAAGTGAAGGGTATTTCGCTCGTCGCCTCGGGCGATTTCACCCACCCTGAATGGTTCTTCCTGACCAAGGAGAAGCTCGAGCCGGCCGGGAACGGATTCTTCCGGCTACGCAACGCCCTTCCTCCCGCTAACGGCTATCTCCGGGGAATATCGCTCGCCCCCGACGATGTCCACTTCATCCTGTCGACGGAAATAAGCTTCATCTATTCTAAGAAGGGCAAAGTCCGGAAAATCCATCTCCTCCTGCTGGCTCCGGATTTCGAATCCGTCGAAAAAATCAACTCTCGTTTGGCCGGGCTGGGGAACCTCCGCTCGGATGGCCGCCCCATCCTCGGAATGGACGCCAAGCATTTTGTCCGTGTCGTCGCCGACCTCTGCCCTCGCTGCGTTGTCATCCCCTCTCATATCTGGACGCCCTGGTTTTCCCTTTTTGGAGCCAACTCGGGTTTCGACTCCATCGAGGAATGCTTCGAGGAAATGACCCCGTTTATTTTTGCCTTAGAGACAGGGCTTTCCTCTGACCCAGCGATGAACTGGCGACTTTCAGCCCTCGACCGCTATGCTCTCGTCTCCAACTCCGATGCCCATTCGCCGTCACGGCTGGGCCGTGAAGCCAATGTTTTCGATACGGATTTTAGCTTTAGGGGGATGGTCGAAGCCCTGCGGAGCCGAAACCCGGATAAGTTCCTTTACACGATCGAGTTTTTCCCCGAGGAAGGGAAATACCATTACGACGGCCATCGCAAGTGCGGTGTTGTTTTTTCGCCGAAAGAATCCATCGCTCATCGCGACCTCTGTCCCGAGTGCGGCAAGAAGCTCACCATCGGCGTGATGCACCGGGTCGAGGAGCTGGCTGACCGCGAGGAAGGCGTCCGACCGCCATCAAGAGTTCCCTTCAAGAATTTGATCCCCCTTAACGAGGTCATCGCTGAAGCCATCGACAAGACCCCAGAATGCCAGAGCGTGTGGGATATCTATTTTCGCCTCATCCATGAATTCGGCAACGAACACCGCATCCTCACGGAAGTTCCGGTCGAGGAGCTCTGCCGCTTCCAGCCAGACAGGGTTGGGCTGGGAATCGAGCGGATGAGGAAAGGAGTGGTTAGAATCATCCCCGGCCACGATGGCTTCTACGGAAAAATCAGCCTCTTCGATAAAGAGCTTCCCGACAAGATGGAAAGCGGCCAGCTCAACCTCTTTTAAAATTTAAATTGGGGACGCTTTATCCATTTACCTAATTTTTCCCCTGCTGGCTAAATAAATTCTTTGATAGATATCGCAAATTCGTATCTTCATTTTTCTTATAGGCTGTTCCCGTTTTTTTAGCAAAATAAATATGGTAAATATGTAAACTGTCCCCATTTTCCAATGCGTTTCCTTGACAAGGACGACGGCGAATCCTATATTAGATGTATAAGCGCTGAGGAGAAAGGCGATGGAAATCGAGATGAAAATCAAGGGCTTGGTCGTTGACCCGATTTCCAAGATGCCCATCGTCGTCCTTGAGGACCCGAGGACGGATCGGATTCTGCCCATCTGGATCGGTGTCTTCGAGGCCAACGCCATCGCCTTGACCATCGAGAACATCCCCACCCCTCGGCCCATGACCCATGATTTGATGAAGAACATCCTGGAAAAGCTCGAGGTTGAAGTGGAAAAAATCGTCGTCAACGACGTCCGCGACAACACCTTCTACGCTATCATCCACTGTCGATACAAGGATAAACCCGTCCTCATCGATTCCCGGCCCTCCGACGCTATCGCCCTCGCTCTCCGGATGAAAACGCCCATTTTCGTCGAGGACGAGGTTGTCCGGCGGGCGCAGAGCCTTAAGTTCGACGATAACCTCGAGGATTCCGAGAAGCTGCGGCAGTGGCTGGAGAACCTCAAGCCCGAAGACTTCGGCAAGTATAAAATGTAGCCTCCAAAATTGGCAAAATTGGGGACAAAATTGGGGACGCTTTATCCAATTACCTAATTTTTCCCCTTTGGCTAGATAAATCCTTTAATAAATATCGCAAATATATAGGCAGCCCCCGTTTTTCTGTCCCCATTTTTTTAGCAAAAAAATATGGTAAATATGTAAACTGTCCCCATTTTTGTCCCCATTTTTAGGTGCGGAGGCGGAAGAGGAGGTAAAGGCCGGTCAGGCCGAAAACAAGGTTGGGCCCCCAGGAACCAAGAAAGGCGCTAAGAAACCCGACGTAACCAAGGCTCTTGAACACACCCAGCACTCCCCAATAAACCAT
>CAYUKK010000233.1:0-13249 GCA_964445305.1 uncultured Eubacteriales bacterium | reverse complement strand
ATCATGAGCTCAACATGCCTCTCCGTGTAAACGGGGTGAGTGAAAAATGAAATGGTCCGGTCGGTCAGCCAGTGAGCAGTTGGGCAACGGACGGCCGAATAATCGACCCGACGCGCCGGCAGATTCCACGAGGCAAACCTTTCCAGCTCAGCCAGCCCGATGGCTGACTGAACTTCGGTCATCCGATAGTTAGACCCGACACGAGTATGGATGTACATCAGCTTGGATTCAAGCTCGAGAAGGTTAAGTCTTTTCTGCACGTCATAACCATGGTCCCGGAAGGGCCGGCAGCGCCAGGCAAGGTCCTCGTCATCGGTGATGACAGCGCCTCCTTCGCCGGCCGTCGTAAAATGCTTGCTCTGGCAAAAGCTGCCAGGGACAGGGGATAACCTCTTCCGACCGCAACCAAACCCTTCCCTGGCAAGGCAGCTTTCCGCGATTCCACTAAGCCCGATAATGGCGTACCGAATGGTGCTCATAGGACTCTCTCGACCTTACCCAGCCGCACCGAAAAGCGCGACCAGATTCCCAAGTTTATTCAAGCTGGCGAGATGATGTCAAACCCTCGAGTTGCCTCATGAGAAAATGTACCCCAGGGGGCAAAACTGGACAAAATGAAAGTGGTATAATAAAAAACCAAGAGCAATGGGCCCAGAGATTGACTCTCCCGGCAAAGGACGAGAAGGGCCTCGCTCCTGGCTTTCTGCCTCGATTTTCAGGTTAGCTCTGACTTGGATCTCAGCTCTGGCGATTCTCGAGTTTCCACTTCAAGCGAGCAAACCAGAAAGATACCTCGTCAGAATCACGGCCTCACCGGAAAAGATGATCTCCCTTTCCCGGCTGGCCCTCGACTTTGCCTCCATGGCTCCTCGAACGCCGCGCGATGCGGTCGTCACTGAAAAAGAGCTATCTGACCTCCTTCAGCAAGGCTACCAGATAGAAATTCTCCAGCGGGAATCCGACCTGGTAGGGCAGCCTCTCGACCCTTATTACCACACGGTCGAAGAAACCTTCGAGTATTTGAGCCTTATTGCCCGGACCTATCCCTTTATAACCAGACTCCACCTTATCGGCCGCAGCACCAGGTTTTCGCTGCCCATCTGGGCACTAAAAATCTCCGACCATCCCGAAATGGACGAAGATGAACCGGCTTTTCTCGTCGACGCCATGCACCATGCTCGCGAACCGCTGGGCAACGAAATCGCTCTCGCCTTCATCAACCACCTGGTTTTGCGCTACGGCTGGGACGAGCGCGTGACCTCCTGGGTCGACGATTTCGAAATCTGGGTCATCCCCATCATGAACCCTGAAGGCTACCAGATCATCCTCGACCGCCAGCTCGGCTCGCCGTGGTGGCGCAAGAACCTCAGGGATAACGACTCCAACGGTGTGGTCGATTTCGATTACGACGGCGTCGACCTCAACCGAAACTATAACATCAACTGGACGTATGCCGGATCGTCCAACCCAGCCGACTGGACTTACCGCGGGCCTGCCCCTTTCTCTGAGGAAGAAACAAAAGCGAAAAGGAATCTGGCCGAGGAGGAAAAGTTCGCTCTTTCGGTGACCTACCACAGCTATGGCGAAGTCATCTACTATCAATGGTCCTGGCCGTCGAGCGGTGCCCGTGCGCCGGACCACAGCGTGCTCCTCAAAATCGCCTCTACGCTCGCCTCGAAGATTGAGAACCTGGAAGGAACAGGGACATATGGTTACGGGCGCCAGACCGCCGCCAATCAAAGTTCGCCGTGGATGTACGCGACACTCGGGACTCTGGAGTTTCTCATTGAAACGGGAAAATCCTTCATTCCCCTGGACAGCACTGTGATCGACCGTGTCGTCAGGTCAAACCTGGAAGGCCTTTTCTTCCTGCTCGAAAGGCTCCGCGGGCCGGGCATTACGGGCCGGGTTCTGGATAAAAAAAGTCGCTCGCCGCTCGAAGCTGTTGTATCTGTGGTCGAAATCGATGACTTCAGGTACATCCAGCCCAGGACAACCCATCGGGCAACTGGCCGCTATCTCCGTCTTCTCGAACCAGGAAAATACACCCTGCGCATCTGGGCCCCTGGCTACCA
Organism: uncultured Eubacteriales bacterium; assembly: GCA_964445305.1. Classification (GTDB taxonomy): domain Bacteria; phylum Acidobacteriota; class Aminicenantia; order Aminicenantales; family UBA8522; genus CAYUKK01. Next base: position 11,174 of record CAYUKK010000233.1, on the reverse strand, counting down.
CGCGATGAGAATCCCCGTTAACCTTGCCGATGGGCTCCTCGAAAAGAATGTTCTTCTCTTGCCCGAGCGAGATGGCCGACTCAACGACCGCTCCCCACGGAAATAAAGTTTTGGCTATCTATTTCCGGACACGAACAGGAAAGGCCGGCCGCTTGAGCATGGGTGGCGGGTTCTTTTTAAGCATGTCCAGGACGACCTCGATAGCCTTCTCCAGCTGAGGGTCGCGACCGGCCATCATGTCAGCTGGCGTTATCTCAACCTCGATATCTGGCGGCACTCCTTCGTTTTCCACCACCCAGCCATCCTCCGTCCAGATGGCCAGGTTCGGGGCGGTGACCATCCCGCCGTCCATGAGAACAGGAAAGCCCAAAACCCCCACCAGACCGCCCCAGGTTCTCTTCCCGATGAGGGGCCCGAGCCCGAACTTGCGGAACATCCAGGGGAGCAAATCCCCGCCCGAGCCGGCCGTCTCGTTGATGAGCATGACTTTCGGCCCCTGGATAGAAGCGCTCGGCGTCTTTAAATCTGCGCCGTAGCGCATGGCCCACATGGCGATGAACGGCTTGCGCAGGTGGTCAATGTAATAATCCGCCACTTGACCTCCCCCGTTGTGCCGCTCATCCACGATGATAGCCTCCTTGTGCGCCTGAGGGAAGAAATAACGCTTGAAATACGTGTGGCCGAGGGTTGACGTGTTGGGGACATACACGTAAGCGACACGGCCGCCCGTTGCTTCCTCAACTTTCCTCAGGTTTCCCTCCACCCAGTCGCGATTCCGCAGGCTGCTCTCGTCGGCGATGGGAACGACCTGGACAGTGCGAGAGCCGGTCCCATCAGGGTTGGAGCCGACGGTGATTTCGATCATCTTTTCGGCCGTGTTCTCGAAAGCGCTGAAGAGGTTCGTCGGCGGACGAAGGTCAACGCCGTTAACGGCCAGGAGATACTCGCCGGCTCTGACGTCCACGCCCGGCTCGGTCAGGGGAGAGCGAAGCTCGGGGTTCCAGTTGAGACCGCCATAAACCTTCTTAAACCGATAGCGGCCGTTGGCGATTTCGTAGTCGGCGCCGAGCAGGCCGACCGGCACCCGCTTGGGTTCAGCCAGGAAATCGCCGCCGCCGACCCGGTGATGACCGACGGCGATTTCACTGCACATCCACTGGATGAGGCGGTTGAGGTCGTTCCGGCAGGAGAGGTGGGGCAAGAACCTGGCGTATTTCTCCCTCATGGCTGGCCAGTCACAGCCATGCATGTTGGGGTCATAGAAGTAATCGCGGTTGATGCGCCAGGCCTCGTGAAAGATTTGGGGCCATTCAGCGCTCGGGTTGATTTTGACCTCGATCGAGTCGACGTTGAGCTTGCCCTGGCCAGGCTGGATCTTGCCACCCAAACCGACAATCGCCCACGTGTCGGCCGAGACATAGAGCATCTTTTTCTTATCGGCGGAAATGATGTAGCTCGTGACACCCTCGAGGATGACTTCATCCTTTCGCGATTTCAAATCGAACTTGTGGAGTTTCGCGCCCTCCCGCGGCGGCCCGAAAATACTGACCGAGCGGGGCGGATATTCGAGATAGTAGATCTGGCCGCTCTCACCCACCTGAAGATTCCGGTAGTTGCCAGCGCTTATGGGGAGAGCCAGGATTCTCTGGTTGATTCCCTCGAAATCAATGGCCACCTTTTCTTCCTTTTTAGGAGCAGCCTTTTCTGGTTTCGTCTCTTTCTCGGGCGGAGCGCCCTTTTCTTCTTTGGGTTTTTCCTCACTCATACCCTTTTCCTCATCGCTCTCTTTGGCCAGTGGGTTAGGCAAATCCTTCCTCAAGACAGCCAGGTAGAGGGAACTGGTGACGGCCATGTCGGCGTTCGACATATCGAACCACTGCTTCACCGGCCCAGCATCAGTGGAAGAGAAAAAATAGAGGTACTTACCGCTCGGGTCGAAGACCGGCTCGCTCACCTCGCTCAGTCCGTCGGTGATGGGGAAGGACTTGTCCTTGTCGAGGGAATAGACGAAGACCTTCTGGATATAAGTCTGGGTGTTGAGCGTGTAAACAATCCACTTGGAATCGGGCGACCAGGATGAATAGACGCTCCGGATGCGGCTCGGACCGTAGAGATACTCGGAGGCGATTTTCCTGCAAAGTCCAGTTTTCCGATCGATCCAATAAAGACTCCAGGAATTGTCGGCATAGGCGATTTTCTGGCTGTCTGGCGACCAGACCGGAGCATCATAGAAGCCGGCACCCGCGAGCTTGTACTTCTTCACCTCGCCCTTGCCGTCCTGGTTGCGGATGTGAAGCTCATATTCTCCAGATTCATCGGAAAAATAGGCGATGGACTTGCCGTCCGGGGACCAGACGGGCGAGCGTTCGTGGGCGCCCTGGGTCAGAGTGATGTTGCGGAAATCTCCTTTCTCGGCAGGCAGGGTCACAACCTCACCGCGGAATTCAAAAACCGCCCTCGCCCCCGTGGGCGAGATGGAAGCATTGCGGATATAGCGAGCTCCCTTGACAAACCTCTCCCGGAGCTCGAGGAGGTCAGCGGCCACACCGATGGAAAGACGCGAGCTCTTCTCAGTGGCGGGGTCGAAGATGTGGAGATATCCTCCCTGCTCATAGATGATTTTCCCGGCACCGGCCGAAGCGCTGACGATAGGAAAATCTTCGTGGTGGGTGTGCTGTTCAATTTTTCTCGTTTTCGTGTCAAAAGAAAAGAGGTTGAACTCACCGTTACGGTCGGAACGAAAATAAATTTTGTCCCCGACCCACATCGGGTTGACGTCGTTCGAGCGGCCCTCGGGCTGGGGAATTTTCTCAAGGCTGTGGTCTTTGCGGTCGTAGATGAGGATAACCGAGGCCTGACCGCCGCGATAATTTTTCCACTGGAGAAAAGCATCGGCCAAGGGGTTATAGGCAATCTTCTGGCCGTCTGGCGAAAAAGAGGCTCGAAAGACGTAGGGAAGCTCCAGCTGTTCAGGGAAGCCTCCCTCGACGGGAACGGTGAACAGATGATTCCAGGCCCGAACAAAAGAATATCGAGCCGAGGTGAAGACGACCGCTTTTCCGTCGGGCGTAAACCCCTGCACCTGGTCAAAATAAGGATGCCAGGTCAGCCGCCGGGGAATGCCGCCCTCAGAAGAAACAACGTAAACGTCGGTATTCCCTTCATACTGAGCGCTGAAAGCCAGCCACTTTCCGTCAGGCGAAAAGACGGGGTTCGATTCCAACCCCAAATCGGAAGTTAACTTGCGCGGGTTCTGGCCGTCGACATCCGCTGTCCAAAGGTCGCCTGCGTAGGTGAAGGCAATCCTGTTCGCGCCTATGGCCGGTTGACTCAAGAAAACAGTGTCCTTCGTGTCGATGGCTGATAGCCAGGAACTCGAGGTCAGGAAAGCAGCCATCCCCATGACCAAAGAGACAAAACGTCTTCCTTTCATGGATACCTCCTTTCAAAGCGGTAAGGCAAAGCCATAGCCTTTTCCAATATTATAGTGGTCTTGCCCACTAAATCCAGAAAAATATGGCGCATCTTCATTTTCTCATGGCTCCGAGTGAGATGGTGGCATGATAGAATTGACAGGGCAGACGCTTTCTGCTAACTCTAAGCCCATCGAGGTGACAGCATGAAGCAGGCGACCATCTGGGTTTCCGCCTTAATCCTTGCCCTGGCCAGATGCGCCGTCAACCCCGTGACAGGGGAGAGAGAACTTAGCCTGTTCTCTGAACAACAGGAAATAGCCCTCGGCGCCCAAACGGATGCTGAGATCCGCCAGCAATACGGCCTTTACGAAGATGCCGCGCTCAATGCCTACGTCGAATCCGTGGGGAAAAAGATTGCCCCGCTCACTCACCGTCCCCAACTCGAATACCATTTCGCTGTGCTCGACACTCCCGTCATCAATGCCTTCGCTGTGCCTGGCGGCTACATCTACGTTACTCGGGGAATCCTCGCCTTGATGCAGTCGGAGGCAGAAATGGCTGTTGTCCTCGGTCATGAACTCGGGCACGTCAACGCCCGCCACAGCCTCAGGCGGATGAGCCAGGTGCTCCTCGTCCAGGCAGGTTTGGCCGTGGGCAGTGCTCTCAGCGAAACATTTGCCCAAATCTCCGGCGTTGCCAGCGTCGGCATGCAGCTCCTTTTCCTCAAATACAGTCGGGATGACGAATACCAGGCGGATTCCCTGGGCATCGAATACGCCCGGAAAGCAGGGTACAACCCCGGCCCGATGATCAACTTCTTTGCCTCCCTCGAAAAAATGGGTGACCTGTCGGGCGGACGCTCCCTGCCCGGCTTCCTTTCCACTCACCCCCTGACGAAGGACCGAATCGCCAGGGCCAGGCAAATGCTCGTCGACACCGACGCCGCTCTCGCCTACAAGGACAAGCCCTATCTCCAGAAGATTGACGGGGTCGTTTATGGGGATGACCCTCGCCAGGGATACGTAGAAGGGCGGGCATTCTACCACCCCGGGCTGGCCTTTGCTTTCGACATCCCGGAAGGCTGGACAGTCCAGAACACACCCGCCCAGGTCGCCCTCGTGAGTAAGGACCAAAAAGGCGCTCTCGTCCTTCAGGCGGAAAAGACAGCGGATTCGCTCCCCGAGTATGCCAGCAAAAGGGCGGCTTCCCTCAAAGAAAGACGTTTTGTAGGCGAGGACAGACTTCACGTCTCCGGGTTTTCTTCCTACCATCAAACCTACGATATCGTTCGGGAAAACGGCTCTTCTCTCCGAATCCGTTTGTCGTTCATCCGAAAGGGAGAATTCATCTATACCTTCTCAGCCCTTTCAGCGTCTCTCGATTTTGGGCGCTTTGACCCGCTTTTCCGCCAGAGTGTCCAATCCTTTGCTGAGCTCAGAGATCCCGCCCACCTGCGCCGACAGCCCGTCCGGCTCAGGCTCCTGGTCGCCGATGGAAAACAGACTCTCCAGGAAGTCTTCGCGCGAGTCGGGATGCAAAAAGAGGTCTGGCCACAATTCGCTATCCTCAATGGGTTGGAGCTCGGCGCTACGCCCCCTGCTGGACAGTTCCTCAAAGTTGCTCGCTGAGCCGCTTAGCCGCGGTTTTTCAGAAACTGCGCCTTCTCAAAGAGGATAAGGAAGACCCGTTGGCCCAAGCTGAAAAATAGCGATGCTCGGAAAATGGGGCTAAGTTTGGCCTCAGAAAAGAAGGAAGGGACAGATTCCGGAAATCAAGAGCAGAGAGAAATTTCCTTCCGGCTTTTAAAAACGACCGGTAGAGCCAAACCCGCCTTCGCCACGCGGAGTCTCATCGAGCTCCTCCGTTTCGATAATCTCCACCGACACAATGGGCTGGATGAGCATCTGGGCGATTTTCATCCCTTTCTGAATCGAGAAGGGCTTTCGGCCAAGGTTGGCCAGGACCACCCGCACTTCGCCCCTGTAGCCGGCGTCAACGACCCCGGCCAGGCGGTGGAGGCCACACATGGAGAGCCCGCTCTTATCCCAGATAAGGCCGACATAACCCTCCGGGATAGCCATCTTGATTCCGGTCGGGATAGCCTTTATTTCGCCTTCTCCAATCACCTCATCAACGGATGAAAAAAGGTCGAGCCCGGCATCGCCCGGGAGCTGATAGCGAGGGAGCCTGGCCTCGGGGCTGATTCTTTTCACTTTGATTTTCATCTTATGCCCTCGGATAAACCTTCTGCCTCAAACTCCTTCAACCCGGACCTCATCAAAATATGGCCGGACGAGATCAGCCATCCTCTGGATTTCCTCAGGAGCAAAGGGTTCAAGAAGGCGATAATTCGGGTCGATGGGGTTTCGCGCTGAAAACTGCTGAATCTGAAAAACTTTCGCTCCTTTGATCCAGTCAGCTATCTCCATAAGGTCCTCTTCGCCCACGAGGCCGGGGACAACGGTTGTCCTGAACATATAGGGGACCCTAACCGATCGGATGATCTCGATGCTCTGTTGAATATCTTCCTCCTTTACCGAAGCCCGGACAACCTGGGCATACCTTCGCCGGGGTGCCTTAACATCCATGGCCACGTAGTCGACGAGCTCTCGCCGGATGAGCTCCTCCAGCCTGGCTGGAAAAGAACCGTTGGTGTCCACCTTGACCATGAGATTCCGGTCCTTGATGACCTGGCACAGGACCTCCAGGTCATCCTGGAGGAGCGGCTCGCCGCCGCTGATGCAGATGGCTTCCAGCCAGCCCTGCCGCGAATCGAGATAGCTCATGAAATAATCCAGGGGCATCGTCGGAAGGAATTCCGGCCTCAAGACAAGGTCGGCATTGTGGCAGAAAGGACAGCGGAAATTGCACCCGGCCAGAAAAACAGTCGAAGAAATGAAGCCGGGAAAGTCGAGCGGCGCGAATTTCTCTAAGCCCTTGATTTCAACCAAGCGTCGAGCTCCCGGGAGTCTTGGAAGACGCCAAGCACCACGCCATCCTGGCGCAGGACAAAGACCGGGATGATGATCCCCCCTTTTTCATCGCGCCTGACCTGGCCAAGGTATTCCCTCAGCTTCATCTTGCTTTGCTTGTCCACGAGGCTGAGTTCCTGGCCTTCGAGGCCGGTTTCCTTTAGGTAGGCCTTGAAGGCGCTGCACTTCTCGCAGTTCGGGTAGGTAAAAAGGAGGTAATCCATGGCTCAGAAAAGCTTGACATAAGGCGTCCGGTCACGGAACTCCTGCTGCTTGCCATCATTCCACGTCCTCACCGGCCGGAGGTAGCCGACAATCCTGGAATAAACCTCTGTCTCGGCGCCACAATGGGGACAGGTGGGGTGCTGCCCGCGGAGATAGCCGTGGCTGGTGCAAACGGAGAAAGTTGGCGTGATGCTGAAGTAAGGGATCTTCGTCTCGGCGATCTTGCGGACGAGCTTGCGGCAGGTTTCGCGGTCGATCGATTCGGGCAGGAAAGTGTGGAATATCGTCCCGCCGGTGTAAAGACACTGGATATCCTGCTGGTGCTGGATAGCCTCAAAGACATCGCGGGTGGCATCGACATTGAGCTGGGTCGAGTTGGTGAGGTAGGGAAATTTATCCGTCCCGGAGGTGATGATGTTCTTGTACTTTTCCTTGTCCAGGCGCGCCAGGCGGTAAGAGGTTGATTCGGCGGGTGTAGCCTCGAGGTTGTAGAGGTTTCCCGTCTCCTCCTGAAACTTCTGGAGCACGCCGCGCATGAAGGTAAGTGTCTCGATGGCGAAAGCCTTGCCCTCTGGTGTTGCAATCCCCTTGCCCAGAAAATTCAGGCAAGCCTCGTGCATGCCGCAAACGCCGATGGTCGAGAAGTGGTTATCGAAATGCCCAAGATAAACCTGAGTGTAGGGCACGAGTCCTTTGGCCAGCATGTTGTTGATGACTTCCCTTTTCGTCTCCAGGGACTCCTTGGCCAGAACCATGAGTTCCCGCAATTTGCTAAAAAATTCTTCTTTCGATGCCGCCTCGTAGCCAATTCGGTTGAGGTTAATCGTGACCACGCCGATCGAACCTGTCGAGTCGCCCGGTCCCCAGATGTTTCCCGGTCGCCGGAGGAGTTCCCGCTGGTCGAGGTTGAGGCGGCAGCACATGGCCCGGATATCGCCCGGGTTGAGGTTCGTCCCGATATAGTTCTGGAAATAGGGAATCCCGTACTTGGCTGTGGCCTCAAAAAGCAGGTCAGCCATGGGCGAATCCCAGTCAAAATCCTTGGTGATGTTGTAGGTGGGGATGGGAAAAGTAAAAACGCGGCCCTTCTGGTCGCCCTCGATCATCAGCTCCAGGAAGGAGCGGTTGATCATGTCCATCTCTTTCTGATATTCGCCGTAGGTTGAATCGAGCTCGACGCCGCCGACGATAACTCGCTTGTTCTTCATATCATCGGGCACCGTCAGGTCAAAGGTCAGGTTGGAAAAGGGCGTTTGCCATCCCCAGCGTGAGGGAACATTGAGCCCGAAGATGAGCTTCTGGATATCCTGCTTGACCCGGTCGTAGTCCAGCTTGTCGGTCCGGACAAAGGGCGCCAGGAGCGTGTCCACGGAAGAGAAAGCCTGGGCTCCGGCGAACTCCCCCTGCATCGTGCCGATAAAGTTGACCATGTGGAGGGTGGCTGTCTCCAGATGTTTGGCTGGATAGGAGTGGACCTGGTTGGGGACGTGGCCGAACCCTTTGCGGAGGAGGTTTTCGAGCGACCAGCCGGCACAGTAGCCGACAATCGGGTAGGAGAGGTCGTGGATGTGGAATTCTCCCTCCATGTGCGCTTTCTTGATACGCTCGGAGTAGAGGTGGTTAAGGGCAAAATTGGACAGGACCTCACCCGAAACGCGAGCGTTCAACCCGGAGAAGCTCATCACCCCCTCGTTGCTGTTCTCCCGGATTTTCCAGTCAATATCGTTGATATAATCCTTGATGAGACGTTCCAGGTTGATCCCCGTCTGTTTTGCCTCTCGGATGGACTTGTGCCTTTCGCGGTAGAGGATGTAGGATTTGGCCACTTCATGATAGCCCTGTTTCATCAACACCAATTCTACGATATCCTGAATTTGCTCGACCGAAGGGATGGTATAGCCGCCAAACTTGTCCTCGAGCATGAACGTGGCGATATCCGAGACCGTTTTGGCGGCGGCCCGGTCGTTGATGCCGTTGGCTTCCATAGCCTTATAAATGGCGTTGGTAATCTTGTCCTGGACAAAATCGACGATTGTCCCATCACGTTTCTTGATCCGGCAAATGCTCCGCGTCATCGAGCGCCTCCTTTCCTCTCTCCAATAGCGGAAACCGGTCAAAAAGCCAAGAGTAAGAATCCCATATCTTGTATAATATGATTCTTTCTGACACCAAATATTGTATTTGGCGTCGAAGAATTTACTCCCAAATTTTGAGCTTGTCAAGAGGTTTAGCGAAATTTTTTTGCATTTTTAGTAAAAATTTTTTATCTATGCAAGGAAAGTTCAAAACTTACTTCAAGAGAGGTCCCGATGACAAAATTGGATATCGAGACATCAGCCAAAGAAACCTTCATTGACATCACGGCCAGAGTGGAAGAAGAAATCCGCCGGTCTGGCGTCAAGGCGGGAATCTGCATCGTCTATGCTCCCCACACGACGGCGGCCGTGACCATCAACGAAAACGCTGACCCGACGGTCAGGCAAGACTTGTTGATGGTCCTCCGCCAAGCGGTTCCTCATTCTCTCCCCTATGCCCATACGGAGGGGAATTCCCCGGCTCATGTCAAGGCCAGTCTCGTCGGCTCCTCTGTCTGCCTTCTCATTGAGAATGGAAGGGCCGTTCTGGGGACGTGGCAGGGCATTTTTTTCTGCGAGTTCGATGGCCCCCGCCGCCGGCACGTTTATCTCAAAATCCTCCCCGGTTGAGCGCCCTGCTTCAGAAGCTAACGCCCCGAGCCCGGAGCTCTTTCTCAAGGTCTGTACCCGGCTGGTAGAGAATGACTTGGAAACCGAGCTCCGCCGCAGCCCGGATATTTTCCTCCATGTCGTCGATGAAGACACAAGAGGAAGCTTCGGCTTCGGCCCTTTTCAGGGCTTGGCGGTAGATTTCGGGGTCGGGCTTCATCACCCCCACTTCAAAGGAAAGGACATATGCATCAAAAATAAGGATGGGAGGGAATTTCTCTTTGATGAAACCGAAGCGGACGACATCCGTGTTGGACAGAAGGACGAGCCTGTATTTCCCCTTGAGCTTCTTATAAAGCTCGAGGACAGACGGGTTGAGCCAGAAGACATCGGTGTAAGCCGCAAAAAAATCCTCGTAGCTGATGGATAGATTAAGCTCGGCTATCGCCCGGGCGTAAAACTGACGGGGAGTCATTCTCCCGGTATCAAAGTGCCTGACGATTTCAGCTTGGCGATGGAGGATGTCGCGAAGGTTCTCTTCTGGACACGAACAAGCTCGGGCGATTTTTTGAAAAAAAATCCGGTTATCAAACCAGAGAAGGACTTTACCCAGGTCGGAGATAACGCTCTTGATCATGGCCCCTCTTCGCTCATGGCGCTTGTGCCAGCTTCGTCGGAAGCTCGATTCCCAAACGCTCCCTGGCTGCGGCGTGCTGGAGAAGGAGCGAGAAAACAAAGCCAACCAACCCGAGCAGAGCGAACATCAGGATGGTGTTCGTGTAATCGCCTTGGGCAAGGTCGGTCAGGCGGCCGGCCAGCCAATTGAACAGGGTCAGCCCGACATTCTGGATCAGAGTCATCAGACCAAAGGCTGTTCCCAGGCGCCTCTCCTCAACCATGAGCGGAATGGCCGGCCACATGGCTGCCGGGACAAGAGAAAAAGAGATGCCGAGGACGACCATGGCCACAGCCGGCGCGAAATGGGTCAACCCCAGGGAAAGGTGCACCGGAACGAGAATGAGCGAGCCAACAATCATCATCGTCGCCCGGCGGCCGACCTTATCGGCCAAGAAGCCGAAAAGGGGCGTAAAAACCATCGAACCGGAAATGACGAGGGAAGTAAAAAAACCGCCCTTGACGGCGCTAAATCCGAATTTTGTCTGAAGGAAGACTGTTGAGAAGGCTGTGAAGGGGAAGACAGCCGAGTAGAATGTCATGCACAGAAGAGAGATGAACCAAAAGGAAGGCTTGAATCGGAAAATATCCCGAACGACGAACTTTTCCTCTCCTTCCCCTTGGGCTGCAGTCTGGAAGTATTTGTCTTTGGCCCTGTCCAATCCCGAATAGACAAAAAAGAGAGCAAAACAGACAAACATGATGATGGACGAGACCCAGAGGGCCAGCCGCCAGGAGCCGCTCCACGCCTGGATTCTGGCCGCCGTGTTGAGGGCAGCGAAAGTTCCCAGCCGGGCTACGGTCAAGTTAAGGCCAAAAGCCAGAGCCAGCTCCTTCCCTTTGAACCATTTGGAGAGAACTTTGTTCTGGGTAATGATGAGGGATTCGGAACCGAGGCCGTAGATGAGCCGGCCGACGAGCATCAGGGAAAAGGCTTTACTGGCGGCGGTGAGGAAAACGCCGGCAGCGCAGAGAGCGGCAAAAAACGTGCCCGCTTTCCTGATGCCAATCTTGTCCAGGAGAATACCGCCGACAAGGACCATGATGAAATTGGGCAGGTAGTAGAAGCTGAAGAGTAGGCCGTACTGGGCTCGGCTGATATTCATCCCTTTGATAATGAAATCAGCGATCGGGCTGACCGCATCGTAAGCATAGTAAGCGCCGAAGATAACCAACCCCATGAGGACAAGGACAATCCAGCG
>CAYUKK010000232.1:0-18257 GCA_964445305.1 uncultured Eubacteriales bacterium | reverse complement strand
TCTCGATCTTCCACTTTCCCAAGATTTTTCCATAATCCGGAGCTGCCTGGAAACTCCACCCTAAAGAAAGACAGGAGAGGAGAAAAAAAATGACCATCCCTTGCAGGCGATATGCGCTCCGCCTCATGGACACCTCCTCTTCAAAGAATGGATTTGGAAGCCAGCTATCTGGCTCGAAGCTATGTTATCTAAAACTCGAGAGCCTCGCAAGCCCGACTTAACTATCCCAGATTTGCCAATAGAAAATTATCATCAAGCGAAAGTGCTTCATCTTATAACAAATTATCACGATAGCGAGCGCACCTGAGGGGTGGTGTGGTTCGGGGGCCCCCCGCCGACCCGAGCGTTTGATGGCACCCATCTTCTTGGTTGATTATAAACAAGATAGACCGCTCGGGGGCGCCGGGGGGGAACCACGACAGGACCCGTCGGGTGTTTCTATCGGCAATCCTGAGATTCCATGGGCATGTTGACTTCCCGGGGCATTCTTTCGACAATGAAGCCGATGAAAAACGGCATTCCGTCCGACATGGCGAGGAGGGAGAAAATGAAGAGGTTAGCCTTCTTGGTCATCCTTCTTCCGACCATTTTTCTTGGTGAGCTCGCCGCCGGCATAAAGAGTCTCTCTCAACTCTATCTTCTGGGAGGGGGTCTTCTGGATAGGGATGGTGACCAACTCGCCGACACGGTCGCTCTCTCGCTTGTGATTCCCGATAACCCGCGGCCAGCGGAAGTGGTGGTAGCCGCAGAAATTGCCGCCCGCGCCAATTTTGAGAGCCTGGCTCAAGACCTGGCTGTAGTAAAAAAAGAATCCGATGCGGCGAAACCTCAACCCACGACAACCTTCCTTTTTATCGGCTCAAACCTCCGTTTTTTCGAAAAACTTCGGGCAGCGAAATTTCCGCTGCCGGCTCTTGGACCACATCAAGGAGTGGTTCTCCTTCTCACCGACCCTGGCCCGAGCGCTATCGCTCTGCTTGCCGGCTCGGACGAAGCGCTCCTCAAGACGGGCCGGGCATTTTTCCTTCGCTGGCCCTATCTATGGGAAATCTGGGGAAGAGAAGATGGTTTCACTTACCAGACCGTCGAGAACGACCTGGCCAATTTCTGGAAAGAGGCGGGAATCCCCCTGCCAACGACTATCATTCGCGCTGCTTTCTATGAATTTCCGGACTTGACCTCCAGCTCCGACAGCCTGAGAAGGCTCAAGTTCGACGCTGGGGAGATCGCCGAGCTCCGGCTTGAATGCACGTTTTCCGATCGGAAAAATAGGGAAAAGGCAACCCGGGCGCTCGCCTCCCTCCGGAACGCTCAACGACATGGGCAGGAAACTCACTGGCTCAACTACCCCGGTTGTCGTCGACTCACCTTTATCCTCAAAGACGGGACGACCGAAGACGAGATATCGCTCCCGCGGCTCGGCTTTCCCAAGCGACTCTTGACGCCTGCATATAGAGCACCGAGAAAAAAACCGGCGCAGGATAAAACTTTTGACCTCATCTCCCTTTTTTCCGATAAAGGCCTTTATGCGGATCGCGATAAGGACGGCCTTCTGGACGGGCTCGAAACCTCGGTCATTATCCCTGAAAACTTGAACGCGCTGGCACTCGCCCCGCTCGCCTCACGCCTCGTTTTGCCCACGGCTGGAGCTTCTTTCCCCATTATTTTTTTTGAGAATGAAATCGAGCTCATCCATACGGTCGCTGCACCCTGCCTCATCGGCGATAACCGCTTCACCCGTGAACTGCTCAAGACGGGAAAACTGAAGCTCCCATCCTTAGCCAAAAACCAGGCCGCAGTCCAGGTCGTATCCAAGCCTTTCAACAAAACGGACAGCCTGGCCGTGGTGGCGGCAGATGAGGAAGGATTAGAAAAAGTCCTCACTTACCTCGCCCGCACTTTTCCCTACCTTGAAAGCTACGGTGAAGAAAATCTTGGCCTGACCGATGTGTCGGAGGACCTGGGCAAGTTCCTCCGCGGGGAAGGCGGAGCGGCTGAGGCATTCCTAAGAAACAAGCTGGAGAGCTTTGCCCAAAAAATGAAAGACAAGAGCCTGGACTATGTCCAGGCAGATTTTTTCCTTCCTGAACAGAATGAGAAATTCGTTGAATCGGTGAAAGCCAGCTTCGAAAAGAGTTTAAAGGCGGAGAAAATGGGTTTCCGTCTCTCAAGCCTCCGCGAGAACAAAGTCATCCTGGAGAAAGAGAAAGAATTCACCTGGGAAGTCAGGGATGCTTTGTCCCTTCTCTACGACAAAATCGGGAATTTGTCGAACGCGGCACCGCTCTCGATCAGCCTGGGTGTGAGCGAATCGCCGGCGATAAGGCAACAAATCCAGACCGACATCGAAGATACCCTCCGTGGAGCCGGCTGGCGCGCTTTCGAAGTCGAAGTCCTGAGCGCCTACAAGCAGGGTTTCTTCTGGCTGACCGAGAAAATCCTCCCCCGCCTCAGGGGGAGGCCGGTTGCAAGCCTCACTGTCCGGTTTGCCGAAGAAAAAGACGATTGGACCAGGCCAAAAAGGTTCTACACCGAGCCGATTCGCTGGCTCCAGGAGCTCTACCCGGTGGATGAAATCTTCGCGGCCGAGCTCGGCCTCCCCCTGAATAGCATCCATTTCGAGATGAAGTCTGAAGGCGACCCTGTTTATGAATTCGTGGCCCTGGACCATCAGGGCGCAGTCCTTCTCGAAGCCAGCTTCTCGCCACGCACCCGGACCATTCCGTTCTTGAACCTCTTGCCCGAATGGGGAACGGTCAAAGTGGCCACAGGCTGGCTGGAGGTCCGACAGGGGCACAGCTCAGTTTTGGCGGCGCTTTTGCCCACCGATTTGGAAAAAGTCTGGGGTTTTTATCAAGAAGAGGTTCTGAAGGCTGTCTATGCTCATGTCATGAAAAAAACCGGCCACAAACCGACCACGGCCAAACAGCCCTACTTCAAGCGGCTCCTCATCGAGCTGCGGGCGAGCGAGCCCGATTTCAGGCTGGGAGTGGATGAGGAAATCGTCAGCTCCCTCGAAGCCATGCACGATGAGCTTTACTTCGACACCCTCGACTTCCTTCGCGGCATCACGGACATCGAGCTTGAAGAGACAGACCTCCCCGAGGATACTTCCCGCCTCTCGGCGCCTGGAAACATCTTCCCCCTCGTCCATCCTTCTACTGAGGGCAGAAGCGCGAGTTGTCGCGCCATCCTCGAAGATTGGTCAGCCTCAACCCCCCGGCTCGTTCTCAGATGGAAAGAAAAGGGACGTGATTTTGAGGAGAGCGAGGAGGAAAACTTTCCCCCTCTCAAGCCAAAGGCGATTCGCTATCCCGCGTTCGTCTATGATGGAAATCAAGACCGTATCGAGAACCTGGTGGTTGAGCTCGAGTTTGAAAAAGAGACGGATTATCTCACCGCTCTGGAAATCATCCAGACAGTTAAGGACCTGGAAAAGGGCCATCTTATTAAGACTGTTTTCGCTTATCCCCGCCTGAAGTTCCTTACCCTCCGTCTCAAACACAAGGACTTCGAAAAAGAAGAAGTCTTGGTTGTATCGTCCAAGCTGATAAAGAAGAAAGGCCGGCTCGGCAGGCACCCGGGCCAGGTGGGCGTGAGCACGGACGAAATCATTTCGCCCGAAAAATGCTTGGACATCGTCCACAGCCTTGGCAGCTACCCGATGTTGAAAGCTTACATCGGGGGCATCTCTTATGAGAATCGGGAAATCACGGTCATCGAAGCCTTCCTTCCTCAGGGAGAATATGTCTCTCTGCCCCGGTTGATCACGTTCAAGCCCACGCTTTTCCTCTCCGGCCGCCAGCACGCCAACGAAGTCTCGTCAACAAACTATATTCTCAAGTTGGCCGAGCTCCTGGCCACGCAGGCGGCCTACCAGAATGCTCTCCAGAGAATCAACTTTGTCCTCCTTCCCCTGGAAAATCCGGATGGGGCCAGCCTCGCCTTCGAGCTTCAAAAGCTCACGCCTTTCCACAGCCTTCATGCCGGCCGCTACAGTGCTCTCGGCGTCGATATCGGCTCCCAAGTCGGCCTGGCCAAACCTTTCCTTCCCGAAGCCATGGTTCGAAAGAACCTTCAGGAACGCTGGCTCCCCGATATCTATCTCAACCTCCACGGCTACCCATCCCACGAATGGGTCCAGGCGTTTTCAGGCTATTCCCCCTATCTTTTCCGGGATTACTGGATTCCCCGTGGCTGGTTTGCCTATTTCCGGGCGCCGAGGCTGCCCATTTACGAAAAAAACAGACAAGCGGCCGATGACCTTCGGCGTTTCCTCATCTCCGAAATGCAGGCTGATGAACAGATCCGGAAGTCTAACGAAAAATTCTATAGCCGCTACCGCCGCTGGGCGAGCCGCTGGCAGCCTCACCTTAACGAGCTCGAGCTTCACGATGGTCTCAACCTCTATATAGCGCGGCGAAGCTCCCAAGAAACAAAACTCACCCCGCGCTCGAAAACCACTTATGTGGAGGAAACGCCCGAGCTCATGGATGAGACAGCTCGGGGAGCCTGGCTGGATTTTCTCTGCCAGCAGGGACTCACCTATCTCCAGGCTCATATCAAGTATCTTAGCCAGGTCCATTTTGAAATCAGCCGCATCGAGGAAGAAACGGAGAGTCGAATCACCCTGGAGTTGAGTCGCAGCCGACCGGGGCGGCTCAAAAAAAGCGAATAATGTATCTGAGAAAAGAATTGAACTCTATCCCCCGGATTACGTAAAATAAAACAAGATGTCGAAACGATTCGGCATGGAGTCCTTTTCCAAGGAGGAAATCATGAAAAAGACTTTAACCTTAGGGCTGGCCGCGTTACTCTTGCTTTTCTTCTTCTCCCCCGGCTCTCGATGCCAAACCACCAAGGATGTCTTGGCCAAGATGATCGAGGCCCAGGGCGGACGGAAAACCCTGGAAGCCATCAAGGACACGACAATATCCGGGACTATGGAAATCATCCAGATGGGCATCAACGGCTCCCTGACCATGTACCTCAAGGAACCGAACAAGATGCGTATGGACATGGAGTTCATGGGCATGGTCATTACCCAGGCGTATGATGGCGAAACAGCCTGGATGATCAACCCCCAAACCATGCAGGCCGAGCAAGTGCCGGAAAACATTGCCCGGGAAATCAAACGGCAAGCCCTGGGTAACGATGCACTCCTCAATCCTGAAAAATACGGCATTATGTACGAATTCAAGGGCACAGAAAAAATCGAAGCCAAGGATTACCTCGTCCTGGAGCAGACGATGTCCGACGGTCATAAGCTAACCCACTACCTCGACCCGACAACCCATCTGGTTTATAAGACTAAGGGGATAACTCTCAACCAAGCGGGCGTCGAGGTCATGGGCGAAACCGTCTTCTCGGATTACCGCAAGGTAAACGGCACGGTCGTCGCCCATTCCATGACGATAAGCCAGGACGGCCAGGAATACGTGCGCATGACCGTGACCAAGGTAACGTTCAACTCCAACCTCGAGGATTCCCTTTTTGCTATGCCTAAGTAGGAGAGGCAGGTGTCCTCTCCCCTAGCCCTCGGCTTCCCGGAGGACGCTATAAGCTAAGCGGAGAGCTCGCAAGCCCTCCTCACCGCTCACTTTCGATGGCTGGCCGGTGCGGACAGAGGCGAGAAAATTCCGCAACTCTTTCTTGAGGGGCTCCTCCTTCTGGATTTTCAGCGTCTTGATATCGGTCTGCCGCCCGTCAAGAGGGAAGACTTTGACTTCCTGGTCAATATAATCGATCGAATAATAGACAGTTGGCTCAAAAATCCGTAGCTTCCTCACTTTTCCCTGATGGACTCGACTGGCCGTCAGCGTGGCGACACACCCCGTCTTGAACTCAAGACGGGCGTTGGCGATGTCAATCTTCTCGGAAAGAACATGGATACCCGAGGCCCGGATAACGCTGACTTCATCCTTGACCATGGCCGTGATGATGTCCAGGTCATGGATCATCAGGTCAAGGACGACATCGATGTCCAAGGAGCGAGCGGAGAAGGAGCCCAACCGCTGGACCTCGATGAACCTGGGCTGCCGGATCAGGGTCTCGACAGCCTCGACAGCCGGGTTGAACCTCTCCAGGTGGCCCACTTGAAGAATGAGTCCGTTGCGCCGGGCCAGGTCAACGAGTTCCTCGGCCTGCTCGACCGTTTCGGTGATGGGTTTTTCGACCAAAACGGATTTGCCCTGGCGAAGAAGGTTCATGGAAATGGGGAAATGCTCGGAAGTCGGGGTCGAGACGATGGCGGCATCGATCTCATCGAGCATCTCCTCGTAGTTCTGGTAATAGTTGACGCCATGGCGGTTGCCAATCTGGACCGCTTTCTGGAAATCGACGTCCGCCACTCCCTTGAGCTCAGCTTCCTCAAGGTAGGATAGAATGCGAGCATGCTGGGTGCCCAGGTAGCCAACGCCGATGATTCCGACACGAACTTTATCCATCAACCACCTCCTTCGGGGAGCCGGCGAGCGGCGATGGTGATGCCGTGGGCTTCGGCCAGGGCCAAGGCTTCGGCCTTCTCAAAAAAAGCAACTCCTTCAGCTTCGATGGCCAAACCGGCTGCCTTGGCCTGGATGAGAGCTTTGATGGTGTCGAGCCCGACGCCCGGCACATCGACGCGTACATCCTGTTCAGTCCGGCCGGCCTTGGCCACGACGACGCCAGGACCCGCCAGCTCTCCTCCCCGAAGAATGGCCCGGTCTGTGCCCTCCAGGCCCTCGACAGCGACAACGATTCCCTCTTTGACGATGACCGTCTGCCCAATTTCCCAATCAGCCAAGCGCTTGGCCATGCTCAACCCAAAATCCATATCCTCGAGGAGAGCAGATGAAGGCGATGAGCCGGTAAGCACGCCTTGACGACAGAAGAAGGGCTCAAAGAAAGGCAAAGGACTCCTCACCTCAAGGCCATTTTGTTCCAAAAACAAGATGACAGCCCGCAGCACCTGAGCCGCTGATTTGGGCGCGGTTTTCTCCCAGATGAGCCTGGCCGCGCTGTCGAAATGCTCCTTCGCCAACAGGGCAGCCGGCCTCACCTTTCCGACGAGGAGCACGCTCTTGACGTCCTCGCTCTTGAGCCAGGCAACCGCCTTACCGAGCTCGCCCGGCCTGACCCAAAGAAAAGAACCCGCTCGGCCTTCCAGCTCCCGCTCCGTTTCGCCTTCGACCCCGACGACGACGCACGTCTCCCCCTTTCCCTGAAGCTCGGAGAGAAGGCGAGCGACGAAAGCTCCCGAGCCGGCTAAAATTCCGATTCGTTCTCCCATGGTGATGCGGCTTTCTTGATGATCCCCCTTTTTGAGGCGGCGATAAAAGCGAGGATCTCTTCCCTGTCTTCGCTGGGGGAAAAAGTGGCTTTGATCCTGTCGACGGCCTGGCTGGTGTTGAGGTCGGAGTAGAAAATGACCTTGAACATCTCCTTGAGGGCAGTGATCCGTTCCCGGCTGAAGCCCCGACGTCGCAAGCCGACGGCGTTCAGTCCATAAATGAGGACCGGCCTCATCCCCGCTACTCGACAGAAGGGGAGCACGTCTTGGGTGACGACGGTGAAACCGCCGACGTAGGCATGCTTGCCGATACGGCAAAACTGGTGGACAGCACTGAAAGCACTGATCGTCGCGTAGTCATCAACTTGGACATGGCCTCCCAGCGTGGCGGCGTTGGTAAAGATTGTCCCGTTTCCAACTCGGCAATCGTGGGCAATATGGGAGTAAGCCATGAAATAGTTGTCATCGCCGATTACTGTCTGTCCACCGCCTTTGGCCGTTCCCCGGTGGATGGTCATGAACTCTCGAAAGATATTCCGGCTGCCGATGCGGACGAGCGTCTCCTCATCCCCATAGGTTACATCCTGGGGAGGAGTCCCAATGACGGAAAAGGGTGAAAAACGGCAGTCAGGGCCAATCTCTGTTCTGCCTTCGATATAAAGATAAGCTTCGAGACGCGTATTCCTGTGAATGGTGACTTTCTCCCCGACATAACAGTGGGGACCTATCCAGACTCCCTCGTCGAGCTCCGAGCGGGGGTGAACCGTAGCCGTGGGATGGATGAAGACCTCACGTCTGCTCATCGAGGTCCTCAAGGTCGAGAATCGAGGCCAAAATTTCCCCCTCGGCCACGACTTCGCCGCTCACCAACGCCCTCCCCCGGACATGGCAGAGCCGGGCTTTAACCTTGATGATCTCTGCTTCGAGCCTCAGCTGGTCGCCTGGTTTAACCATTTTCCTGAATCGGGCATTCTGGATCTTGCTCAAGACGACAAACTTATTCGCCGGGTCAGCCAACGAATGGTAAAGGAGAATGCCCCCCGCCTGGGCCAGCGCTTCGACGACCAGCACTCCGGGCATGATCTTGATTTCAGGAAAATGGCCCTCGAAAAAGGATTCATTGCAGGTTACATTCTTGACAGCAACGATGGATTTCCCGGGTTGGATATCCAGAACGCGGTCGACGAGCAGAAAAGGATAACGATGGGGAAGAATCTTGAGGATCTCTTCGACTTTAATCACCGCTTGCCAAAGGCGCTGCTCTTTATTTCGCCGTGGCCTTGCTGGCGTCGTAGCGTTTGATGACCTCGGCGGTAAGGTCGATGGCCGCATTATAATACACGGCGCCGCTCTTAGCCAGGTCAAAAATGATATCCATGCCTTTTTCTTTGCCCAGCTGTTCGATAATGGGGATCAACTCGTTCTGGACGCGGGTGTAGAGCTTCACCTGCAACTCGTTCCAGTCGCGGTAAGCATCCTCGGCTACGCGCTTCCTCTCCGTGCGCTTTCGCTCCAAATCAGAGTTCATCTGGAAAAGGGCTTCTTCGGTAAGCGTCAGTCGCTGGGTGCTGAGCTTCGTCTCGAGCTGACGGATTTCATCGTCGAGCTTGGTGAGCGCCGCCTGGTTAGCCTTGTCTCTCTCCTGCAACCTGGCAATGACCTTCTTTCCCTCAGCTGATTTCTCCAGAACCTCAGCCGAATTGATGACCCCGATTTTCGGGCCCTCTTGAGCCAGACTCCAAGAGACTGCAGCCACAAGAAGCAAAAGGAACGTGAGAATGTTGAGGCTACTCTTCTTCATCTTTCTCCTCCTTCAATGGGTTCAGACGTTTAGTTAAAATGTTGTTCCGATGGCGAACCGGAAATTGAAATTCGTGTCTCCTTGGAAGATTCGCCGATTATTATAGGCGAAAATCAATCGAAAGGGAACACGCAGGGCCGGAACAAAAATCCTTGCCTCCAGGCCGGTTGAAGAAAACATGTCCTTGAAGCTGATTTTCTGGGACTGGAGATAGGAGTTCCCCCGGTCATAAAAAAGAATCAGGTAAAGGGGACCCCCGACTTGGAACACGTATTCAGCGTTAAAAAGGAACGATTTCTCCCCCCCTATGAGCGTACCCTCGCTCGACCGCGGGCCGATGGAATAGATATCGTAGCCGCGGATATCCCTCTCCCCGCCCATGTAGAACCTCTCCCAGAAGGGGATGGCCGACCCGCCGTAAGCCTTGATAAAAGAATAATCAAGGTGAAGTCCAAGGGACTGGTTTCGAAAAATCGGCTTCCAGAAGGTCCATTCAAAATGGGGTTTGACAAATTTCACTTCACCGCCGAGAATCCCACCCGCCACCTTGGCCGACGCGAGGTACATCATGCCACGGGTTGGCGTCAACGGGCTGTCCACCGTCGAGCGATAAATGGTCGGGATAATCGCGCTGACGTTGTATTTCCCGAAAGCATACCCATAGTAAGGATAAGCGTACATACTCGAATAAGCGGAATAATAGTAGGGGTCGATAAGCGCGGTGCCCTCGTAGGAAGAGGGCTTGATCTCGAGCTTTTCAAAGCTGTACGTCAAGTTTCCCCGGAGGTATCCTTTGAGTCGGGCTCCCACGATCAAGTCCGCACCGCGTCCCTTCCGGTCATAAAGGTAGGGCAAAACCAAGTACCGGTCGTAGAGGTTGAACCCGAGGGTGATTGGATAGTCGAGAAAATAGGGCTCGGAAAACCCGAAAACGTAATTCTTGATTCGCTTCCCGTACTGGGCAGTAATCTCCAGGTTCTCGCCCGCGCCCATAAAATTGACGGTCGAATAGCTGAGGGCGACGTACATCCCTTCATAACCGCTGTAGCCGGCCGTGAACTGGATGTTGTTGCGCTGCAACTCCTTGACGTTGATGGTGGCCACGATCTTGGTCGGGTCTTCCGGGTCCGGCCGGATATCCGGCTCTTTTTCCAAATCGACAAGGCCAAGCTGCTTGATGCGAAGCATGCTGTCCTTGAACAAGGCCAGGCTGAAGCGGTCTCCCTCGCGGAGAAGCATTTCCCGGCGGATGACCTTGTCCTTGGTGTACGTATTGCCCCGGAAATCCAGCCGGTGGAGATAAGCGACTTCTCCTTCATTGATGTTGTAAGTCACGTTGACCCTCTTGTTCTTAGGATCAAGGCTTTCTACCGGAATCACCTGAATGTAAAGGAAGCCCAGGTTACGGTAAACTTCCCCGATGGATTCGACGCTCTTCTCCCTGACCTTGGTGCTGTAAACCTCGCCCCTTTTTAGCTTGATGAGACGCCCCAAGTATTCACTGGAGATGGCTTTGTTGCCCTCGATGGTGATGTCGCCGACAAGGTAACGGTAACCTGCATTCACCGGAACGACAATCTTCATCATCGGCTGTTTCCTGAAAAAGATGGTCCGCTTGGTGATCGTCTCCGTCCTCGGCTCGCCAACGACAGCTTCCATGTAGCCGTACTCTTGGAATCTCTTCTTGACCAGGTTAAGGTCCTCCGTGAGTTTGTTTTCCTTGTACGTATCTTTTCCTGTAACCCAGGAAAAAACGCCGTGCGGCTGGTTGGATTTCATCGCTTCAAGCGGGACACTCGACGGAAGCTTGGGTAGGCCAACAAACTCGACCTCGCCCACTCTGACTTTAGGACCTTCATCAACCTTGAAGAGGACGTCGATCTCGTTCTTGCCCTTCCGGGAGGATTCGACTTCAACCTTAGCCGCGTGCAGGCCCTTCTCTTGCAGCAAGCTCAGGATCGTTTCCCTCACCCTCTGGACCTTAGCCGAGCTGAAGTAGGAATAGGGGAGGATATATTCGTCTTTCTCCTTGAGCTTATTGACGATATCATCCTCCTTGACCTTTTTCCCGGTTTTATAGGTGATGCTCCGGATGACGGGGTTCTCCTCGACAATGATCTTGATGATCTTGCCTCGAGCGCCATCCTCCTCTTCCATTTTGATATTCGAGAAGAAGCCCGTCGACCAGAGAACTCGGAAGTCCTTACGGAGGAGTTCCTCGTTGTAATAGTCGCCTTCTCTCGACTGGAGGTAATAGAGAATGGTCTCTCGCGTGACCCGCTCGTTGCCAATGATCTCTATTCTCTCGACCCGCTCTTGAGCCCAGAGCGAGGCGGAGAAAATAAGGAGGAAGCTTAACCAAGTAGTTTTTCGCATTTCTTTTATTTTTTATAGCATATCAGGCCATTTTTTTCAAAGTCTGCCCGGCCACTTCAAACTGCCCAAGCAACCTCCCGTATGGCCTGTCGGGGTTCAACCCCGGCCAGGTTATAGGGTTGGTATGCTGGAGCCCGCTCGAGAAACCGCAACTGGCATTCCTCTCTCGGCCCCCGCCCCATCCCCGGGCGACCAAAATAAATAAACTTCAGGCTGACGAAAAAGGTTTCAACCGCCCATCTTCGAGGAGGTAGATCTTCTGGCAAAAGCGGGCAATCCGCTCGTTATGGGTGACAATGATGGAGGACAGGCCTTTCTTGCGGTGGAGCTCGAGAATAAGGTTCATGATACTCTCCCCGCTCTTGGCGTCCAGGTTTCCCGTCGGCTCGTCGGCGAGGAGGAGCTTTGGCTCATTGGCCAAGGCTCGAGCTATGGCCACCCGCTGCTGTTCACCTCCGGAAAGCTGGCTCGGCCTCTGGAAAGCCCTCTCCTCGAGCAGCATTTCCCGGAGAAGATAGAGGGCTCGAGCCTCGGCTTCCCGCCTGTCCAGGCCCCGGATGAGGAGCGGCAAGAAAACGTTCTCCAGGGCCGTAAACTCGGGCAGGAGATGGTAAAACTGGAAAACAAACCCGATGTTCTTGTTGCGCAGGCGGGCTTTTTCTTTCTCTTCCTTGGCGTGGATATCCTCTCCTTCGAGAAAAACTGTCCCCGTCGTCGGTTTGTCGAGTCCACCGATGAGGTTGAGGAAAGTCGTCTTCCCGACCCCCGATGCTCCCATGATGGCCACAATCTCTCCCCTCCCCAGGTTGAAATCGAGGCCCTGGAGCACCTGGATTTCCCCCTTCGGCGAAGGATAGACCTTGCCCAAACCGCGAGCGACAACAAGGCTACTCATATTTGAGAGCAATGACCGGGTCGACCCGGGAGGCCCGGTGGGACGGGAAAATCGTCGACAGCAAGCTGATGGCCAGGCTGACGCCGATGATCATCAGCAGGTCCGTTAGCTTGATACGGAAAGGTACAAAAGAGATTTGGTAGATGTCGACCGGCACCTTGATAAGCTCGTAGGTATTGGCCAGCCAGCAACACAGGAGGCCAAGAAGCACGCCGGCCGTCGTGCCGATGACACCAATCATGGCTCCCTGCAAGAAGAAAATCTTCTTAATACTACCAGAAGGAGCGCCAACAGCCATCAAGATGCCAATGTCCCGGGTCTTCTCCATGACCATGAGGATGAGAGTGGCGATGATGTTCAAGGCGGCCACGAAGACAATCAAGGTGATGGTTAAGAACATGATGTTCTTTTCGAGCTTCAGAGCTGAAAAAAGGGACTTGTTGAGCTCCATCCATGTGGTTACGTAAGCTGCTGGCGGCAGGACTCGCTTCATTTCTTCGGCGATTTTGGCCGCGGCAAAAATATTCTCGATGCGGACCTGAAGGTGGCTGATTCTCTCCCCCATCCGGAAAAACTTCTGGGCTACCGGCAAAGCGGCTAAGGCCGTGGTACTATCAAACTCGTAAAGCCCGGTCGAAAAGATTCCGCTTACGGCCAGCCTTTTCGTCCTCGGGAAAAGCCCGAGCGGGGAAAGCCGCGCCGCCGAAGTCAGAACTGTAACTTCATCCCCAATGTTAGCGCCGATGTTGAAGGCCAGTTCCCGGCCAAGGAGAATGCTCTCCTCGCCCGGCCGCGGAATATGGCCCGAATCCAGCTTTTCCAGCCAGGGAGAATGGGCTCTTTCCAAATCAAAATCGATGCCCTTGAGCATGGCGCCACGGCTGCGAAAGGGGCCGCTGACGAGCACCATATCATAGACCACGGGCGAGACAACCTGAACGCCTTTTATCTTTTGCACGGCCGCGACCAGGTGTGGATAATCCTCCAGACCCTCGCCGCTCAGGTCGGAAACGAGGATATGGGATGTAGCACTCAAAATCTTGTCCTGCACATCCTCCTGGAAACCGGTAATCAGGGCAAGCGCAATGACGAGGGCCATGACCCCGATGGTGATGCCCAGGACAGAGATGAAAGTAATGACAGAAATGAAGGCCTGCTTTCTTTTAGCCCGGAGATATCGGGAGGCAATGAAGAATTCGTAGCTCATTGGATGCGGTGTTCTATTTCGGCCTCAACAGGGGGAAAAGGATGACCTCCCGAATGGATTTCCTGTTAGCGAGGAGCATGGTCAGGCGGTCAATGCCAATTCCTTCCCCACCCGTCGGCGGCAGACCGTACTCGAGGGCCTGGACATAATCCCTGTCCACCCAATGGGCTGCCTCATCCCCTTTTAGCCTCTCCTGCGCCTGTTGTTCGAAGCGCTGGCTCTGTTCGCGGGGGTCGGTGAGCTCGCTGAAGGCATTGGCAATCTCCATGCCCGCGACGATGAGCTCAAACCGTTCGGCTTCCTCCGGGTTATCGCGGGAAGCCTTGGCCAGGGGCGACACCTCCTTGGGCGGGTTGATGACAAAAGTGGGCTGAATCAGGTTGGGCTTGACCAACTTATCAAAAAGGATGTCGAGGGCTTTCCCGAGTGTCTGCGGCTTTTTCTCGGGCGCCAGGTTCGCCGCCAACTCGATGAGCTCCTCGGGGTTGTCGAAACGGGCCGGCGAAAGACCGCTCGACCGGAGCAACGCCTCCCGGAACTTGATCCTCGTCCACGGTCTCTTCAACGAAATGACGTGGTCGCCGTAAGGAAATTCTTCTTTTCCGAGCAGCTCCCGGCTGAGGGTGACGAAAAGTTCTTCGGTGAGCTCCATCATATCATAATAATCGCTGTAGGCCTGGTAGAACTCGAGCATCGTGAACTCGGGGTTGTGCTCAGAAGAGATGCCTTCGTTACGAAAGTTGCGGTTGATCTCGTAAACGCGCTCCAGGCCGCCGACGACCAATCGCTTAAGGTAGAGCTCGGGAGCGATGCGCAGATAGAGTTCGATGCCGAGGGCATTGTGGAAAGTCTTGAACGGCCGGGCTAACGCCCCACCGGGGATGGTCTGCATCATCGGCGTTTCGACTTCCACATACCCCCGTTCATCAAAAAACTTGCGGATGGCGGCGATGAGCCGGCTGCGCAGCCGGAAAACCTCACCCACCTCCGGGTTCATGATCAAATCCAGGTAGCGCTGCCGGTAGCGGAGCTCGATATCCTGAAGCCCATGCCACTTTTCGGGCAAAGGATGGAGGCACTTGGCCAGCAAGAGGAAGGATTGGACTAAGACGGTGAGCTCGCCCGTCTTCGTCTTGAACAAACTGCCGGCGACACGGATGATATCGCCGATGTCCATGAGGTTAAAGAGGCGGTAGTTCTTCTCCCCCAAGATATCTTCCCGGAGATAGATTTGAAGCCTGGCGCGACTATCCGAAATCGTCGCAAAAGTCGCCCGGCCCATGCGGCGAATGGAGAGAATCCGTCCCGCCACAGCGACTTCTGCCTTTTTCTCGGCGAGCTCCTCAGCCGAAAAAGCGCCATAGTCGGTGACGACATCGAAAACGGCGTGCGTGACTTCTGCCCGGTGGGGAAACGGGTCAACTCCCTCCTGGATGAGCTTGGCGATCTTTTCTTGGCGGGAAATCTCTTGGTCAGTCTTTCTTGGGTTTTGTCCGGACATGGACTACCTCGTCTTGAGGGGGCGGGGCAGCGCGAATCTTCTTGCGCAGGGCGTCGAGAATCCCGTTCACAAAAATGGCTGCCTCCGGCCCGCTGTATTTTTTGGCGATCTCGATGGCTTCGTTGATGATGATGGCAGGCGCCAGGGATTCCGCAGCCAGGAGCTCAAAGGCAGCAAGGCGGAGGATGTTGCGGTCAACCAGAGTCATGCGGGAGATGCGCCAGTGTTCTGAAGTCGCCTGCACGAGAGCATCTATCTCGTCAAGGCGAGAAAGAACGCCCTCGACGAGCCAACGACTGTACTGTCGGATTTCCTCGGTGGCGCGCTTCTCCCGCCAGAATTGGGCGATTTTTCCCTCGACTTCACTCCGGTCGAACTCGAGCTGGTAGAGAATCTGCAGCGCGCATTCCCGGGCCTTCCTTCTTCTGCCCATCGAGCCCGCGCCCTCAACCAAGCTTGGCCGCTCGGATCAGGTTCAACGTCTCGACGAGCGAAAAGGCAGCATCCCAGCCCTTGTTGCCCGCCTTCGTGCCAGCCCGCTCGATCCCCTGCTCGATCGTATCGACCGTGAGAATCCCGAAGGCGCACGGGATGCCCTCGTCTATGGAAATCTGGGCAATTCCCTTGGTTACTTCGGCGCTGAGGAAATCAAAATGCGGCGTGTCGCCGCGGATGAGGGCCCCCAGACAGATGATGCCATCCACTTTTCCCGTCCGGGCAAGCTTCTTGACGACGACGGGAATTTCGAAGGAGCCGGGAACCTTGTACACCGAGATATCCGCTTCAGCCGCTCCGAGCCTGTCCAGGGCATCGAGCGCGCCGGCCAGCAACCGCTCCGAGATGAACTCGTTGAAGCGGCTGACCACAATCCCGATCTTCAGTCCCTTGGCCTGGAGTTTACCTTGATGAATCACCATTTTTCACCTCTCAAACGCCTCGCCAATTGGGTTTTCTTTTTTCCAGGAAGGCCTTTGTCCCCTCAAAGCTGTCCTCGGTGGAACAGGCGCGGCCGAAAATTTCCGCTTCGAGGGCAAGCCCTTCGCCCAGAGTTTTATCCAATCCCTTGTTGATTGCTTCTATGGCGTAGCTCAAGGCGAGCGGCGCGTTCTTGATCATTTCACGGGCCATGCCCTCGGTTTCGGAGAGAAGAGAAGCTGGCGGCACGACTTTGTTGACCAAGCCCATCTGCTCGGCTTCTCGAGCCTCGACCAGCCGGCCGGAAAGGATGAGCTCCATGGCTTTCCCTTTGCCCACCAGGCGAGCCAGTCGCTGGGTGCCGCCAAACCCGGGGATGAGGCCGAGCTTAACCTCAGGCTGGCCGAGTTTGGCATTCTCAGAAGCAAGCCGGACATGACAGGCCAGAGCTATTTCGGTACCGCCACCCAGGGCAAAGCCGTTGATGGCAGCCAGCACCGGCTTGGGAAAATTCTCAATCATCAAGGTGAGTTCCTGTCCTTCCCGGGCATAGGCCTCACCACGGACTGCGTCCAGACCGGAAAGCTCGCTGATATCAGCGCCGGCGACAAAAGCCTTCTCGCCCGCGCCGGTGAGGATGACGGCTTTGACTTCACCATCTTTTTCCAACTCCTGGAATGCGACCTTCAACTCCCGGATCGTTTCGGCATTAAGGGCGTTGAGCTTTTCCGGTCGATTGATCGTCACCCAGCCGAGGCCATCGGCCTTCCGGACAACCAGGTTCTTGAAGTCCATGATCCCTCCGCTTCGAATTTCTTCTTCCCGCTTAGACAATTCTTTTCTCAAAAATGCGGTATTTTTTATAAATTTTCCCTCCAAGGGAAAGGTTGAATCGGTTAACCGCCTCGTTGTCCTCGAGTTGCCAGGACAATTCTCCCCACTTGTATCCTTTTCGGATAGCGTTTCTTTCCAAGGCCGCATAGAGGAGATAACTTAAGCCCGTCTGGCGGTATTCCTTGAGGATGCCAAAGACAAGGGCCCGCATGCCCTCGATCCGCTTCCGGTAATAGAGGAATTTGAGGATGCTCAGGGGGGTCAAGCGACCGTTCATCCGCTTAAGGATTTCGTTGTAATTGGGCAAGCCGAAAGCAAACCCGACCGGCCTGCTTTTGTCCTCGGCCAGGATAACCAAATCCAGGTCGGCGATTTTCTTCAGCTTTTCGGCCATGTAGGCCATCTCTTTGTCTGTCCAGGGAACAAAGCCCCAATTCTTTTCCCAAGCGTTATTGTAAACATATTGAATCTTCTTGATATCCTCATCGATCGTGCTCTTCTTGACGTTGCGGAGAGTCACGGTCGATTCCTTCTCTTTCTTCTCGATGATGAGGCGAACCTTTTCTGCTGCCTCGTGATCTCTGGACATGAAAAAGGCATAGAGGTCCTTGGCCTTGACCAGGCCGCATTTCTCCATCAATTCCAGGTAGTAGGGAGGGTTATAGGGCATCATAATAACCGGCGGCGAATCAAAACCCTCGAGCAGAAAAGCACATTCGTCGTTCATCGACAGGTTCATGGGCCCCCGCAGTATCTCCATCCCCTGTTGCCGCCCCCAATCGGCCACCGCCTCAAGAAGTGTCCGCGCGACCTCGACATCGTTGGTGCTTTCGTA
The DNA here is from genome assembly GCA_964445305.1 of uncultured Eubacteriales bacterium. Taxonomy (GTDB): domain Bacteria; phylum Acidobacteriota; class Aminicenantia; order Aminicenantales; family UBA8522; genus CAYUKK01. The sequence continues at coordinate 623 of CAYUKK010000232.1, read as the reverse complement.
GAGGCCAAAAAAAACGACTTTTTCTGAGTGGAAGCTGTTATGGTTATCATCGATGATGCCCGCAACCCGCCCAACAACTTGGCCATTCCGCCGGGCCAAGAAAAGCTCCCTTCGGGCGTGCTCAAAAAACGGGTTTTTCTTCGGATCCAGTTTTTCCTTTATGTCGACAAGCAGGGGGGGGACCCAGTTGGGGTCGTTCTGGTAAATCTTCCATGGAAAAAGGAGGAAGCGTCGGAAATCCCTTCTTGTTTTGACCTTCTCGACTTGGACGGCGTTCACCTTTCTTGTCTCCTTATTTTTTCCGTATTTTAGCAAATTATCGGCCTTTTTTCATTATATTTTTGAAAGCCCAAAGCAGGAAATCATTACCCGAAATTGCCGATAGAAGCACCCGACGGGTCCTGTCGTGGTTCACCCCCGGCCAGGCTCGGGGTTGGGATTCCGAAGCCCGCTCGTTTCCCCAGCGAGAAACTCGCTCCGACTCGCTTGATGATAATTCTCTATCGTCAAATTTGGGAAAAGCGAGGCTGCTTGTCTCCCCTGGATTTTTATGATAAAAACTGAAAAGGCATCTTCGCCGAGCCGCCAAAAAGGAGTTACTCAATGAAAGCCAAAACCCGATT
>CAYUKK010000231.1:0-18623 GCA_964445305.1 uncultured Eubacteriales bacterium | reverse complement strand
ATGAAAATGCAGAATGAGATCAAGGCGCCCCAGGCGGGAAAAATCTGCCGCCTGAATTTCCGAGCTGGCGATTACGTCGAAGCCGGAGCTGTCCTTTTCTCCGTCGAATAAATCACATCCTTTATCCACAAAGTCCCCCTTTCAATTTATCTTTTTACGGCATTATTATGATAAAATGAAAATGTCAGTAATTTCGGTGATTGAGAATCTGTTGGGCAGAAAGGAATTTTCATCTTCTAAGGGGAACTGAATTTCCATGGCCAAAGTTATCATTTATTCTACACCAAAGGCTCTATTCGATGGGATTGCAAATATCCTGGCCAGCCATTTTTCCATCGAATATTGGCAGGTAGGGGAGGACCAAGATCTTGGTGAGACAGAATATATACTTGCCGGTTGCGATTATGCGTGCTCTCTCGATTCCTGCGTGAAAAAATTTGTTTTTCTCTATAAGAACAAACAAATACCTTTTTCGCTCATAAGACCTCTGTGCCTCAAGGAAAGCTTAGAAAGCTTTTTTGGTTTCTATCTATCCACTTTCTTGGAGCAGCCCCTGGGTGGCGTGCCGAAGAAGATTGTTGAGGCTTTGAAGGCATCCAGAGGCTATCCAGGCTCATCCCGATTTCCTGTTCCCCGCTATCGTCCTCTTTTTAAAATAATAGAAGCTCAAAGAGAAATAGCGGAGAAGCCCACACAGATAAGAAACCTCCTATCAGTAGCTAAGATCTTGCGTTGCTCTCGCCCATGGCTTTCTTCGAAGTTCCATGAGATGTCTGGGGTTCGATTTCAGACGTTTTTGATCAAGATGAGATGCTGCTATGCGCTCTGGCAAATTCTCTCCTCAGAAAAGCAGATAAAAAACATTGCTTTGGAAGCAGGATATAAGCCTCTCTATTTTACCCAGTTGTTTTGCCTGCTGTTCGGGAAATCCCCTCAGTCCATAAGATCGGCTTATCCTCTATTTTCATGACTCACTTGTTTAAAAAAACTGATATCAAAAAAAAAAAAAATGATAAGGTTTCACTTGACATACAGTATATGGGCCTTAGATTTAGTATTGAATTGGGAGGAGGTAAGGCAATGAAAAAAAGCAGGTTGTTTTTCATCATTTTAATTCTCGCTTTTATTTTTGCCTCGATTGTTGCAGTCGCTGAGGATGGGTGGTGGGTTTTCCTTCGAGGGACGACGAAAACATACGAAGTTGCGCCAGGGCACCATATCTATGAATGCGATTGCACAGCAAGTGGTGCAAAAGATTGCACTTGTGCAATATGGGTACCCAACCCGGCGTTTTGAGCTTGGCCATGAAATCACAAAGAATATCGATGGCTGCTCTTTTGCTTATAATTATCGGCTTGTGTTTCTCTTTCTTATTGATGAATATCACTGAATCCGCAGTATACATCAAGGGTATAATGGAAATTAGCGGTCCGGATTGGACATGCTGGTGTAAAAATGAAATAATTTATGATTGCGTTTGCAAGGTGGAAAAGTAAGATTTTGCTAGGTTTGTGGCGAAAATAAAAAAGTTCATTCTTTTCGGCGCCTTGGCGTCGCAAGGCGCGCTGTGGCTCGATGCATCATCCATTCAGATAATCAGCTCCGTTAGGCTCTCTATTCCTCCTGCCGAGGGGCGTTTTCATGAGCAGTTTCTTGTTCTTCCGCTAAGTATTATGGAAGGCTATCAGAATGAAATGATTGTTTGGAGAGGATCTTTTCTTCAAATTTATTCGCCTGATGGGAAAGCTATGAAAAGGTTGGGCAGGTTGGGAGAGGGTCCCGGAGAATTCTCGATAATCTCTAATATGAGCAAAGATAACGCACAGTATTATTTTATTGATGCACCAAACAGACTGAATGTCTTTGATGAGGAGTTCAATTTCAAAAAGAGGCTTTTTTTGGCGGGAGAAAAGAGCTCTCCTATCATCTTCGATATGGCAATTGAAGACGGGGTCATTGCTTCAGCCCAGAGATGGCGCGTAACTCCGGGGATTTCGAGGAGAAAAGATAAAGTGATCTCGATATATGATAAGGAAGGAAGATGGCAAAATGCATTTTTCGAAATAAAAAGAGGATGGAAGTACTTTCCCGACGACTCGATCCTTGGTGGGAAAATTATGATTAGAAATAAAGCTATCTATTTTGCTTTTAAATCGATAAATTGTATTTGGAAATTTGACCTTCAAGGAAATTTTATGAGGGAGAAATGGTTCGGCAAAAGCTGGTGGAGAAAGGTTAGTTATGACGAGAAGGAGAAGCTCAAGTCTAGAAAAAAGGGCAATTTCATGAAGTATTACGAGCAGACTCTTTCTTCAGGAGATACAATCGGAAAAATATATCATCATAAAAATCACCTCCTGCTCCAGATATTAAGGGACGCCAATGGATTTGCAGAAACCTTTATCTTTATGCTGGATTCAAATCTGGCGCATGAGGAAGGCCCCTTCTATTTAGAAGGTTATCAGTTGTCAGGAGTGGGAAAAGAATACCTGTATTTTGTTAAGCATTTAGGCGAATACTCTCCCGTCCGGGATTTTGAAGTAGAGGTATTAAAATGCAGGGTCGATCGCTAATCATTTTTTCGATTCTGTCATTTAATTGTTTTTTATCATCGGCGCTCTCTCGAGGCTATTCACAATCTTTAAATCACGATTTTGTAACTATTGAGAGGTGGCGTTTTCCAAATGAGGTCGTAACGGGCTACATATTTGATGCCTTCATTGATAGTGACGAACAGCTGGCATTAATGTTTTTTAGGGATGGAATAAAGGTCGTTTCTTCACATGGAGTCGAAAACTTGACTCGAGTGGGCCAAGGTCCGGGAGAAATGCAACGCTGGGCCGCCATGTTTCTTATGGAACCTTTTCTCATCGACATTGAGAATTCCGGAAAATTGATTTATTTCAGGAAACAGAACCATAAATATGGATATGAAAAAACGTTATGGCTTCGGCATGATTTTAACTTTCCTCATGTTAAAGGGGCTGTATATTCAAATGGGAAATGGTATTTGGCTGGCTTTTCTTCAAAGCTTGACAACAAAGGTAACCGTGTTCATGGATATTATCTTTCCATCTATAAGAACGGAAGACAAACAAAACGCCTCCTCTTCAAGGACTTTAAAGGGCTATGCAGAGGACCCTATTTTTTAGCAGCCCACATTAGGCATTTCAATAACAGTATTTGGATGATGCTGGCGTCAGAATTGCAAGTATATGTTTTTGACATAAAAAAAGATATTTTAATACGGAAAATTTTTTTGAAGTTGCCTGCTTTCTATAAGAAAATTCAGGATTATATCCCTTTTAAAAGATATCCTTTGGAGAAATTAATCCAGATATATGAAAGTTGGGAACTTTCGTATTCCCGGGTTGAAAATTTCCTCATCACCGAGAAGAATCTAATAATCCAAATTAGGACCGCAGACTCAAGCAAGTCAAAATTTGCTCTGCTTTTCTATAACTCTAAGCATTTTAACTTAGAGAAAACCTACTACTGCGATGATCTTTTATTGTGTGAGAAAGATGGGCGTTTCTATTTCTTCGAATACGGAGATCCCGGACTCGATGAGAAGGCTCAATTTGTTTCCATTAAGATATATAGGGAGAAGTAAACGTGCATCTACGCATTTTCTTAAGAAAATTGACCAAGAATCCAAACTGGATCATCCCTGTCTTAGTTATCTGCTCTGCTCTTGTTTTCCGTTTGGGTATCGCTAAAAAAAAAAGGGCGTATCCATTTTGAAATTCAAGGCGTTGAGGATATTCCTCTGGTGACATTAGAAAAAAAAGAAATATTATTTTCAGCCCTATTGAACTCTCACGAATCTTATTTATTATTTTTTGATCTTTCAAGTTGTCCACCCTGCATATTCAGGGGAATAAATGAACTCGAGAAACTGAAAAAGGATGGGAAAAATGCGATTGCCATAGCAATAAACGATTGGGCTGAGGAATGGATAACCTGGACAATGAACGTAGGCTTTCGTCCCATCTATATGCTCAGGAAAGAAAGCATTGGCCCGTCGTTATGCTTCCCGTATCTTCCCGTGCTCTTAAGACTGAAAAACAAGAAAGTGACTGGTCATAAATATATCGCCTTCTAAAAATTGATATCATAGATAAGGACAGATCGAATGTTCTCACGAATATTTCTTGCGCGGCGCGCATTAGACTAGATGTTCTTTCCATATCAAGCTATAGGCTATTTTCTACCCCTTGCCCTATGCCTTCTTGCTTTCTTTAGGGCTGAAAATTGGTGGAGGCTCGCCTTTGGCGGAGCGCTCGTGGCTTTTTTCCTGATTCCTCTGATGTTTCCACTTTTTATTCCGGGTGATATTTTATTCTTTGGTCGAATCTTCTTGGGTATCGTTTGCTATCTGTACTTGAGGATAAAGGGTTTTCCTATCAGATGAAGATGATTATTTTTGATGAGTAAATTGGACTAGCGTCTGAAATTTGAGCTTTTCCGCCTGCCAAAAAGCCAGGTTCCGGCACTAGCCATCATCTGAAGCATCAAGACATGGGAAGGGAGCTGATGGTTTCCGGAATCGGAATTCATAATGCCATCACAGGGATGAGAATTAACGCTGTCACCACAAACTCAAATTTATTTTTGGTAATGATCATGCTATATTTAATAATAGAAAGAAATGGGAAGGAAAAAGCTTCGCTCGCTCGTCGGCTTCAGCCTCTTGGCGGCTCTTCTCCTTGCGGGGGGAATGGGGCTGCGGAACTATTTCCTCGGTCGCGTTAGAGAAAAAATTCGGTCCGCCGTTAACTTTGAGCGTATCCATTTTCATCTTTTCCCTCCTTCCCTCCTCATCAACAATATCCAGACTCTTCCCGGAGGTCCCCTTTTTTCAGCTCACCAAATCAAGGTCGGGCTCCCTCTTGCCTCTTTGTTTAAGAGGGAAAAGCCTCTTGTCCTCGTCATCGACAAGCCCATCATCCGGGTCACGGCGGGAGCAGAGAGAGGCGCCGAGGGCAAAAAGCCAAGCTTTTCCTTAAGCCTTCCCTTTATTCTGGAAAAATCCTTCCTTCGCGGCGGGGAGTTTTCTTATCACTCGTCGAGTTTGAGTCTTCAGGCGAGCGGAATCCGAGCCCTCATCCAGCAAAAAGGCGACAGGCTTTTCGTGAGGGCCGAGTCCCGCCACACTTCCTTTCAGCTTGGCCCTGACAGACGGCCTCTCCGTGGTCGAGTGCAGCTTCAGGTGGAGGGCAGGGGGGGACGATTCGAAGTCAAGAAGTTTGTCCTGAATGGCCCGGACATCATTGTCAAGGCAAAAGGCAGGCTGAACAATATTCAGGACTTACACGGTTCCTTGAGAATTAATTTTAAGGCCGGCCTGGGTGGCCTGGCTGAATTCCTCAATCTCCCGTTTGAATGGGGAGGGAGAGCGCAAGGTGAAGGAGAGCTCGTTAGAGACCAGAAAGAGATAACCTACGCTGCGTCTTTCGAGAGTGATGAGGTTATCTTGAATAAAGTCGGCCTGGGTAAAACAAGAGGTCGCGTGGAATACCTCCCCCGGCAGGGGTTTCGAGTGGCGCTTGATTTCCAGAAAGACAAGAAGGCCAAGGCGGAGGTCCTGGTGGTTTCTGAGGCAAGAAGAATGAGGAGCGAGTGGAAAAACTTCCCTCTTGACCCTATCCTGTCCTCCTTTTCGCTTCCCTGGCCTATCCACTCACCGGCTCAGGGTAAGCTCGTCCTTGATGAAAAGCAGCTCGTGGTCGACCTTGAGTTCAGGGAAGAAGCCCTACTCCAGGCAGGGGAGCGTTTTCCGTTGCGTGGTGTAGGCCGCGTGACATGGGATAGAAAGAGAGATTTGACTTTCTCCTTTCCAAGGCTGGAAACGACTTTTGGCCAGATGGAAGTCCAGGGAAGGATGACCGTCGGCCGAGATGTCGATTTTTTGATCTCGGGCGATTATCGCGATATCCGGACGGCCCGCGAATTCATTTCGCTCGTCTTGGGGAAAAAGCTCGGCTTTCCGGAGGTGAGAGGCGAAGGGCATGTGGAAGCTCGAATCGCCGGTCCGTCCGCTTCTCCCGGCGTGCGGCTCGATTTTGGGCTCGCTCCAGCAGGCTTTGCCGGTTTCGACATGAATTCAAGTCGGGGCTTTGTCGAGATTTTCCGGGGTAAGGCGTTAGGCTTTGCTCAGTTTGACGACCCTTCTTATCGGGGCGAAATTTCGTTTTTATCTGAGGCTCAAGAGCTGAAAGTGGATGTCAAGCTGGGCGATGGGGCTGCCGATGAAATTCTGCCTCGGCTCGGTTTGGACTTTCCTCTTAAGGGCCTGGCCACCGGCCACTTCCAAGTGGAAAAGAGAGGAGAGTCTCTGCGGGTCGAAGGGGCTTTTTCCGGTCATCGATGGAGGTTTGGTTTTGCCGGGCTCGAAGAAGTAAGCGGTAAGATTATCTGGGACAATGGGCTACTTTCTTTTCCTGAGCTTACCTTTAACATCTACGGCGGGAGAATCCACAGTGTCTTCGGCTTCAACATCCCCGGCCGCCAACTCGAAATCGACACAACCGCCGAAAACATCGACCTTTCCACTATCCACCCTCGCTTGGAGGGACGTCTTTCTTTCTCTGTCCGCGGCAAAGGGCTATTGGGGAGCGAGGTAGCATCAGGCCAATTTGCTGTGGCCGGCCTCAGCTATCCTCCCTTGCGAAAAGCAGAGACAAAAGGCGAGCTGCGATTGTTTCTTGATGACCATTCCTTGGCCGCTACCATCCGGGGAGATTTGAAGCCGGGAGATAACAATTTCTCGTTTGAAGCCCGGATTCCCTTTTCGGCGAATGACATATCCCTCAGCGGTAAGGGAAGCTTTACTAACCTGGAAATGTTTCTTCCGTGGAAGGGAGCCAGGGGCAGGCTAAACTATATCCTCGAAGTCCATGGTCTTCCTCATGCTCCTCGCCTTGAGGGGGGAGTTGATTTCGAGGGGCCAATCTTTCCCTTTCCTGGCTTCGCCCAAGCCTTCACGGATTATGCGGGGCTGGTTTTTGTCCAAAACAATAAGGCATCTCTCCGTTCCTTCAGGGCCAAGCTCGGCGGCGGAAGCCTGAAAGGGTCAGGAGAATGCCTGTTCGCAGGCGGCAGCGTGGACAACCTCCGCTTGACTCTGGAGGGCGAAAACATGGTCCTTTCGCCGCTGGAGAGGGTAAGAGTCCAGACAGACGCTTCGCTCACTCTGCTCAAAGACAGTGGCCAGTTTCTCTTGGAAGGGAGCTTCGACGTGCGAAGGCTTTCCTGGCGCCGTGAGATTTTTGAGGGGTTGAGGTTTTCTTCAAGTCCTTATCCCTCCTCAGAGAGAAAGCCCAGGCTTTTCGATAACCTGAACCTTAACCTCCGGCTCAAAGCGGCTGATGATGCATGGATGGAGAATTCGTTGGGAAAAATCCGGGGGCGTTTCGATTTGACCGTAATCGGCAATGTCAAGGCTCCGATACTCCTTGGCGAAATGGAGGCTCTGGGCGGTGAGGCTTATTTTCAGGACAGGCGATTCGAAGTCCTGAGAGGCCGGGTGAGCTTCTTCAACCCGGCGATGGTCGAGCCCTATCTCAATTTCTGGTGCGAAACCTATGTCAAGGATTATCGGGTGACGCTTTCCTTGACCGGCCTGGCCAGTCAGCTCAAACCGGAATTTACCTCATCGCCTCCGTTACCGCCTGAGGACGTCTTGGCTCTCCTGGCTTTAGGCGAGGCTTTTCGCCGGCCGTACTCGACAGAGACGAGCTCTCAAATAGGCACAGCGTCTCTCCTTTCTTTTCAGCTCACTGAGGAAGCTCAAAGAAGGGCGGAAAAATTGTTCAGCCTGGACAGGTTCCGGATCGACCCTTTTCTCATGGGCACCACAGCCGAGATGACGGCCCGATTGACCATCGGTAAGAAAATCTCGCGTGATTTTTTTATCTATTATTCGACGAATTTAACCCGGCAGATGGAAGAAATCATAAGGCTCGAATGGGACCTGGGCAACGAGTTTTCGCTTGTCGGCACTCGCAACGAATTAGGACGGGTTAGCCTTGATTTCAAAATCAGAAAAAGATTTTAAAGACAGACCTGGGCAGAGTCCCGCTCTGGCTCTAAAAAAGGAAGCGATTCTCTTTGTCCTGAGTGCTTTTTTCCTAACGGTCGCTCCCGTTTTTGGCATGACCGACGAGTCCCCTCGTATAACCGGAGTTGAAGTCTGGGTTGACGGGTTGCCCGCCCCGCCAGACATTAAAGGCCTTGTCCCTGTCCGCGAGGGAGATATTTTTACCCTAAAGAAGATCAGCGAGGCTATCCGACTTATCTGGAAAACGGGCCTGTTTCAGGATGTTCAAGTCCTCCGCCGCGAGGAAGAAGGAGTTCGATTGCAATTCCTGCTGGCAAGGCGTCTTCGTGTTCGCCGGATTCATTTTGAGGGAGAGAAAGGACTGCCTCGGCGAAAACTCCGACAATCCCTGTCCTCTTTCCGGGCCGACAATTTGTTTTCCGAAGAGAAGCTTGACCGGGGAGTGGAGGAATTGCGGCGAGCGTTGGAGCGGGAAGGTTTTTTTGAGTCGACGGTCGAGCCTCGTGTCCAGCGACTTTCCGTCTCGCCAGAAGTCGACCTCTCCTTCGCCATTTCCGTCGGCCATCGATATATCATCGATAGGATTCAGTTTACGGGCAGCGGAATGATTTCTGAGCCAACCCTTCGCCGTCAAATGAAGACTCGGGAAGGGAGGGTCTATGTTCCTTCCTTGCTTGAACTCGACTTGGAAAGGCTCAGGAATGCTTATATCTCTTTGGGTTATCGCCGTGTCGAGGTCGAATTGGAGGCTGTCGAATTTGACCGGGCAAGGGAGAGAGTTGCGCTGTCTTTGAGGGTGAACCCCCATGAGAAGATAGAAATCGTCATCATCGGAGCCAAGGTCCCCTTGGGGCTTGTTGAACCCATCTGGGAGGAAAAAATCTTCGAAGAGTGGGGCCTCCGGGAAGGGGAAGCCAGGATTTTATCCCATCTCCGGGGCCAGGGGTTTGTGTTCGCCCGCGTTACCTCCTCCGTCCAGGTGGAAGAATCGACCGTTCGGGTCATCCACCGTGTTGACCCTGGTCGGAAATACAAGATTCAAGAAGTGAAATTAGAGGGGCTTAAGCATTTTGCCTCCGATGAGCTTAAAGAGAGACTTGGCCTTGTCGAGCGGCTCCTTTTCTTCAATTTTCTCGACGGAAAAAAGATTTTTGCTTTGCCTGAAGAGATACGCTCTATCTATCAATCCCGAGGCTTTCCAGATGTCCGCGTCGATTTGAATTTCTTCGAGAAAGACAACAAGGTTACGGCCATCTATTATGTCCACGAGGGAGAGCAGCAAACGATTGGGGAGATAAGGATTCAGGGGGCCCATCAATTGGACGAGAAAACTCTCCGAGCTCAGATGGACCTGGCCGAAGGAGGAGCTTATTTTCCACCGGCTATCCAGAAAAACGTTCAGAAGCTGGAGATGTTCTATCTTCGCCAGGGGATAAGGGGCACAAAGATTGAAGTCTCGACAGAGCCGATGGAAAAGAATTCCTTGCGCCTCGTCTTGAACATTCAGGAAGGGCGCCGGCAAACCATCACCAACATCCTCGTCGTCGGGAACGAGGTCACCAGAATGGATACGATCCTGAGGGAACTGGAAGTCAGGAAGGGCGATTTAGCCCTCGCCGAATCGATCATGGCTTCCAAGCAGAATCTTGAGAACCTGGGTATTTTTTCTGAGGTACGGATGGAAGAGGTCCCTGTTGCGCCGGAAGAAGAAACGCTGGTCATCACCGTCCGGGAGGGCGAAAGAAACTATGCCGGCTTGGGTGTGGGGCTGGAAACGAAGAGCGAGCCTTGGCGGTCAGCCCTTTTCGATGTGGCGCTACGCTTGCGTGGAACAGCCGAGTTCATGCGGAGCAATATTTTTGGTCGAGCCGCCAGATTGAGCTTGGTCAGCCAGTTCAGCTTGGCTGAAAAAAGAGCTGTTGTCAGCTGGGAGCAGCCCTATTTCCTGTTTGATTTTCCCATGGATACTTACCTTAACGCTTGGGTCGAGGAAGAAGACCGACAGAGCTTCGGGTACGACAGGGAAGGAATTAGCCTTTCTGGAATCAGGCCGGTGACCAAGAATATGACTTTGCTTCTGGCCCTCCGCTATGCCCGGACGACTCTAACTTATTTGGAAGTGACTCCCTCGGAGATTGACCGCCAGTTCTATCCTTACTCGACGACCTCGATTTCCTCGAGTATCATCCGGGAAAAGAGGAACGACCCTTTTAACCCGGAACGAGGTCATTTTTTCAGCCTGGCCTTCGAATGGGCTTTTCCGCTTTTTGAGACTGAATCTGATTTCTTGAAAGCCATCGTCAAACACCAATTTTTCTTGACCGTCGCTCCCCGGGTGAATTTCAGCTCGACAGCTCGGCTCGGGCTGGGGATGGGAAGAATGCCCATCCATGAGCGCCTTTTTGCCGGCGGGAGCAATTCCTTTCGAGGCGAGCGATACGACGAACTGGGGCCCAGGGATGCGACGTCAGCAAGACCGATCGGTGGGAAAGCCCTTTTTCTGCTCAACGTCGAATTCACTTTTCCCCTTTTCTCAACCCTCCAGAACTTGTCTGGTGCCATTTTTTACGACACGGGCCAGGTTTTTTATAATCGGAGCGATTTTGATTTAAGGGAGTTCGAACACGCTATCGGATTAGGGTTGAGGTACCGGACACCCTTGGGTCCTCTAAGGCTGGAACTCGGATGGAACCTGAGTGAGCCGCAACGGCGGGGAAAACCCTTGGTCTTCATCACGATTGGCCATGTTTTCTAATAAATTGAACCGGCTTACTTTTAGCTTGGTGGCGCTGCTTTTATTCCCAGTCCTTCTCCTGCCTGCCTATCTCGAGATGGTCGATTGTGTCGTTGCCCAAGTCGGCTCGGAGATCATCAGCTTGACGGATATCCGAATTATCCAGGCGTTTGGCCTTGGCCACGAGCAAGTATTCCAGCCTCCCTCGGCTGACCTCCGCAAGTGCTTGGAAGCCGCCGTTGACCGAAAGGTGGTCATCAACCTTGCACCCGTTACCGTAACCATATCCGATGCTGAAACGGAGGAATGGATGAAGCAAATTCGAGCCAGTTTTGAACCGGCTGAGTGGGAGCGGAGGCTCAAAGAATTCGGTTTCGAAGAGACAGACCTTCTTCCTTATTTGCGAGAAATCCTTGTTTACCAGAAAATCATCGCTTTCCGCTTTGGCCAGAGTGTGGAGGTGAGTCTTAAAGAGATCGAATCCTATTATCAAATCGTTTATCGACCCCAACAGGAGGCGAGAGGGGAAAAGCCATTGCCCATGGTGCAGGTTCTCGATGAGCTCGAATCCAGTATCCGGAAAGAAAAGATGGAGAAACAGGTTACCTTATGGATAGATAACCTCCGGCGCCAATCCGATATCCGGATCAACGAACAATGTCTTGGCCAAAATGTTCCTTCCCGGGGGAAATGATGAGCCTTTTAGCCTATCTTTTTCCTGGCCAGGGATCCCAGCACGTCGGAATGGGGAGGGATCTCTATGAGAGCTCTCCCCTGGCGAAGGAAATTTTTGCCCGTGCCGACGAGGCCCTCGGGTTCAGCATCTCGCGAATTTGCTTTGAGGGGCCGGAGGAGGAGTTAAGACTGACGGCCAATACCCAACCGGCGCTTCTGACGGTGAGCTACGTCGCATTCAAACTTCTGGCGATATCCCCTGATTTGGCCGCTGGTCATAGTCTGGGCGAATATTCTGCTCTTGTCGCAGCAGGAGCGCTTCAGTTTGAGGATGCAGTTCGTCTCGTCCGCAAACGAGGTCTCTACATGCAAGAGGCAGTTCCTGTTGGCCGTGGGGCCATGGCAGCTCTCATCGGACTTTCGCGGGACGAAGTGGAGAAGACGGTCAGCCAGGTTAAAGCTGGTGTTGTCGAAATCGCCAACTGGAACAGCGAGGAGCAGATTGTCATTGCCGGCGAGAGGGAGGCGGTGGAGGAAGCGCTTCAACTGGCCAAGAGTGCCCGGTCCGTCCTTTTGCCGGTGAGCGCCCCATTCCATACGTCCTTGATGAAAAGTGCGGAAGAGAAACTCGGCCGGCATCTCGATTCAGTGGAGTTTAGGGATTTGGATTTCCCTGTCATCACCAATGTCGAGGCGAAGATGATCCGGCTGGCCGAAGAAGCCCGAGATGGGCTAAAACGGCAGGTGAGTCGCCCTGTTCTCTGGTATGAGACGATGCTCAAGCTGGCTCAGGAGGGAGCAACAAAGGTCGTTGAAGTAGGGCCGGGCAAGGTTTTGACGGGGTTGATGAAAAGAGCCAGCCGGAGCTGGCCCCAGCCGGTGCAACTCTTCAACGCGAGTGATATGAAGTCGGTCGAGGATTGCCGGCGGGCCCTTCTAAGTGTGGGTTGAGAGGACGGAGCGGCCAAAGCGCCAGCAGTATTCCGCAGCGGAGCCAAGAGCCACCAGGATAACCAGCCAGAGCCCCACCCGGCCGATGGCGTAAAAAGAGCCGAGTATTTTCTCGCCCAAGAGGAGGACATAGATCGTGAAAGCCTCCAGAATCATCTTAGCCTTCCCAAGGAAAGAGGCCGGGATGTTGATCCCCCTCGCAGAGGCAATGGCTCGAAAGCCGCTCACGGCCAGTTCCCGGCCGATGATGATGATGGCCATCCAAGCAGGTACAACCCGGGTTTGAACAAGGCAAATGAGAACAGAGGCGACGAGGAGTTTGTCCGCCGTTGGGTCGAGGAGCAAGCCGAGATTGGTCACCTGCTTTTTCTGACGGGCAAAGAAACCGTCGAGCATGTCGGTGAGAGTGGCCAGAAAGAAGATAGCGAAAGAAAGGACCTCTCGGCCTCGGATATGGGAAAGGAGGATAACGACGAGGAGGGGGATGGCACCGATCCGAGCTAAGGTCAGAAAAAGAGCAATCTTCATTTCAACGACATATACACTAGCCTTTCTTTCATGTCAATCAAAGGGGAAGTTCCGGAAGCAGCAAATCTTCAGGGGGGCGAATAACGTATCTGAGATCACGCGTCGGGCCGCCTGGATGATGCCTATTTTTCCCCATGGTAGGTCCCTTCCGGTCGTGGGAATTTCCTCGGACGCAGTTCCCATGGTTCCTCCCATTGAAAAATAAAAATCGTCTGGTTATAGTGGGGAAGACGATGGCCAAGGATAGCCTGATCACTCCGATGATGGAGCAATACCTCCGGATCAAGAAGCAGTATCCCGGTGCTCTCCTTTTCTTCCGGCTGGGCGATTTCTACGAGATGTTTTATGAGGATGCTCAAATTGCTTCGCCCATCCTCGAGATCGCCCTGACCTCCCGCCAGAAAGTGCCCATGTGCGGCGTTCCTTACCATGCTGTCCACTCCTACCTGGCTAAGCTTCTCCAGCAAGGCTTCCGGGTGGCTATCTGCGAGCAGATGGAGGACCCTAAAGCAGCCAGGGGTGTGGTCAAGCGCGAAGTCATCAAAGTGCTCACGCCTGGCACTGCGGTTGAGGTGGAGATCGGAAGTGCAAAGGAAAGTGTCTTCATCGCCTGTGTCCATATGGAAGAACAAAGCTGGGGATTGGCTCTAATCGACCTGGCCTCTGGCGAAATGAAAGCAACCGAAGGCACATCGACCGATAGAAAAAACCTGGCCGATGCCCTATTCCGCGCAAGTCCAAAAGAGCTGGTATTTGCTGAAGATAAGGAAGAGATGGTGGACTCTTTGATGACCAGCAACGACCTGCCTGCTTTCCTGAAGAGTCCAGTCGAAGCATGGACCTTTGATTTGGCCCACGCTAACAACCTTCTCCACGAGCATTTTCGGGTCGCTTCCCTGGCCGGCTTCGGGTTGCAAGGCAAGCCGGCGGCCATCAGAGCGGCGGGGGCTCTCCTTGCCTATCTCAGGAAGGTAAGGCGCGATTCCCTCTGTCTGGTCAGTCGGCTGTCCTATTTCCATCCCAGCTCCACCATGATTCTCGACGCGACGACCGTGAAAAACCTGGAGCTGGTGAAAAACCTTCGCGATGGCCGGGTCAAGGATTCCCTCCTCGATTGCATTGACTTCACCGTAACGCCCATGGGTGCGAGACTGCTCAAGTCCTGGCTCCTCCAGCCTCTCCTCGATTGCTCCCTCATTCAGGCTCGGCTGGATGCAGTCGAGGAATGGCTCGAGCGCACCGTTGAAAGGCAGGGTCTCCGTCAGGAGCTCAAGGGAATTTCTGACCTGGAGCGCTTGACCGGGAAAATATCTCTGGCCGTTGCCCATCCCCGGGACGTGCTGGCCCTGAAAAAATCGCTCCTCCCCCTGCCCCGTTTAGAAAAACTTTTGGCCGGGGTGGCGGCGACAATGAACCGAGAAATTTCGTCTCTGTGGGACAACGCCTCGGACATTGTGACGCTCATTGATCGAGCCATCCTTGATGAGCCGGCCTTTCTCCTGACCGAAGGGGGGATCATCAAAGACGGTTATAACGAAGAGCTCGATGAGTTGAGGCGGATCAGCCGCTCAGGAAAGACATACATCTCTCTGCTGGAGAAAAAAGAGCGGGAAAGGACGGGCATTTCCTCCCTCAAAGTCAGGTACAATAAAGTCTTCGGTTATTACATCGAAGTGACCAAGCCCAACCTCCATCTTGTCCCTCCTGATTACATCCGCAAACAAACTCTGGTTGGCTCAGAGCGCTTTTTAACGCCCGAACTCAAGGACTACGAGGAAAAAGTTCTCACCGCCGAACAACGGATAGCCGAGCTTGAACACCGTCTTTTCCTCGAGGTCCGGGAGAAACTGGCGGGAGAAACCAAACGGCTCCAGCAGATTGCTTCCATCATCTCCCGGCTTGACGTTCTCTCCGCCCTGGCCGAGCTGGCGGTCCAGAGGAACTATCGACGCCCTCACGTTGACGAGGGCGAGGTCATTTCGATCCAGGAGGGCAGGCATCCGGTCTTGGAGAAAACTTTGGCCGAGCCCTTCATTCCCAATGACACTTACCTTGACCGCGCCGAAAACCAGATCCTCATCATTACCGGGCCCAACATGGGAGGCAAGTCGACCTACCTGCGTCAAGTTGCGCTCATCTGCATCCTGGCCCAGATGGGTTCCTTTGTCCCGGCGCAGGAAGCGAGGATCGGGCTCATCGATCGTATCTTCACTCGCATTGGGGCCATGGATTTCTTGAACGTCGGGCAGTCGACGTTCATGGTCGAGATGCTGGAGACGGCCAACATCCTGAACAACGCCACACCGCGGAGTCTCATCCTCCTTGACGAGGTTGGCCGCGGCACGAGCACGTTCGATGGCCTGAGCATCGCCTGGGCGGTGGCGGAGTATCTCCACGATAAAAAAGACGTCCGGCCCAAGACGCTTTTTGCGACCCACTATCATGAGTTGACCGAACTCGCCTTGACTATGGAGCGAATAAAGAATTACCACGTATCTGTCAAGGAGCGCGGTGACGAGGTTGTCTTCCTGCGGAAAATCCTTCCCGGTCCCACCGATCGGAGCTATGGAATCCACGTCGCCAAGCTGGCGGGCATTCCCCGAGCGGTCCTCGAACGAGCCAAAGAGGTCCTCCTCAACCTGGAAAAGCTCGAGCTCGACGACAGCGGCAAGCCCCGGCTTGCCTACCGTACGTGGCGGAAGCGGGACAAGGCCCAACTTCTCCTTTTCCGGGAAGATAAGGAACAGGAAAAGCTCAGAGAAATCAGGGATAAGCTCCTGGCTTGCGACCTGACTCGCCTTACCCCCTTAGCCGCCCTGAATTTCTTGAACGAACTTAAAGAAGCGCTCGAGGAAAAGTAGGCCCGATTCAGTAGGAATCTGATTCGTCCTCGACGTCAAACTCCTCTTCCTCTTCTTCCTCTTCCTCGTAGTCTTCCTCGAAACCGTGTTCTTCTTCGTCGTAGGGTGCTTCGCCAGTTTCTTCTTTGCGTTGCTCCAGGGCAAGATCGAACTCTTCTCGATCCTCGTAGCGTCGCAAATAGTTTGCTGCTGAATCGCTGTAGTAGAGCTCGAGATAATCATCCTCGATGATGCAGAAGACCGACATGCTATGACCGGTCTGGAGATTCCCGACAGTCTCCACGATTTCCGCCTTCTTCTTGATAGCATCCAGGGTCAGCCAGCTCATGATTTCGATTTCTTCCATGGCCTACCTCGGAAAAAATTAATAGCAGTTTTTTCTAAATTGTCAAGCAAAATATTTTTTGTTTGTTCCTTCCCTTTTTTGTTCTTTTTTTGGCATACTAAGAGCTAGGAGTGAAGGACAATGAGATGGGATAAATTCACGGTCATGTCCCAGGAGGCTTTTCAGATAGCGCAGAGGAAGGCTGAAGAATTGGGCCATCCTGAAATCCGGCCCGAACATTTGCTCTGGAGTTTCCTTCGCCAAGATGGGAATATCGTGCCGGCTGTTCTGGCCAAGCTGGGGGCCAACCCCGCGAAAATCCTCCAGGATGTCGAGAGAGCCCTCGAGAAAATACCCCGGGTGAGCGGGGGAGAGGCTTACGTTGCGGCATCACTGCGCCAGATCATGAACGACGCCCAAAAGGAAGCCGACAAACTGAAGGACGAATACATTTCCACAGAACATCTCCTTCTGGCTATGCTCAGGGAAAAGGCCAGTCCGGTCAGTCAGATTCTTGCCGAAAATGGCGTCAGTGAAGAAGGCGTTTTGCAGGCCCTGGTCTCTATCCGGGGGACCCAGCGCATTACCGACCCGCAGCCCGAAGCAAAGTACCAGGTTCTCCAGAAGTACGCTCGCGACCTGACCGATTTGGCTCGTCAGGGGAAGCTCGACCCGGTCATTGGCCGAGAAGAGGAAATCCGTCGGGTTATTCAAGTCCTTTCGCGCCGCACCAAGAACAACCCGGTCCTCATCGGCGAGGCCGGTGTCGGGAAGACGGCCATCGTCGAAGGTCTGGCCCAGCGCATCGCTAACGGCGATGTTCCCCAGTCGTTGAAAAACAAACGCATCATCGCCCTCGACATCGGTGCCCTGGTTGCGGGGACCAAGTATAGAGGAGAGTTTGAGGACAGGTTGAAGGCCGTTCTCAAGGAGATCGAGGAGGCGAGCGGCGAGATTATCCTTTTTATCGACGAGCTCCACACCATCATTGGCGCCGGCGCTGCCGAAGGCGCTGTCGATGCCTCAAATATGCTCAAGCCAGCCCTGGCTCGGGGAGAGCTGCGCTGCGTGGGCGCCACCACACTTGGCGAGTACCAGAAGTATATTGAGAAAGACGCCGCCCTCGAGCGACGGTTCCAGCAGGTCTACGTGGGCGAGCCCTCGGTTGAAGAAACGATTTCCATCCTCAGAGGCCTCAAAGAGAAATATGAAGTTCACCACGGTGTCAAGATCAAAGATTCGGCACTCATCGCCGCGGCTACCCTTTCCCATCGCTACATTACCGGTCGGTACTTGCCCGACAAAGCCATTGACTTGATCGATGAGGCTGCCTCGCGCATCCGGATCGAGATCGACAGCATGCCCGAGGAGATCGACGAACTCGAGCGGCGCATCCTTCAGCTGGAAATCGAAAGACAAGCCCTGAAGAAAGAAAAGGACCCTGGCTCGATGGAAAGGTTGGAGAAAATCAACCAGGAGCTCGTGGAACTCCGCGAGAAGAGCTCTGTTCTTAAAGCGCGCTGGCAGAGAGAGAAGGACTTGATCGAGGCGATGCATAAGCTCAAAGAGCGCCAGGATGCCCTGAAAGTGGAGGAGCAGAATGCCGAGCGCCGCGGCGACCTGGAGAAAGCCGCCGAGATCCGCTACGGGAAGCTGATCGAAATCTCCAAGGAAATGGAGAGGGTTTCCGCTGAACTGGCCAGAGTTCAGGAAAAAGGCAAGATGCTCAAAGAGGAAGTAGATGAGGAGGATGTGGCCGAGGTAGTTTCCCGCTGGACAGGCATTCCCGTGGCCAAAATGCTCGAAGGGGAGGTCGAACGGCTGATCAAGATGGAGGAAAACCTCAGGCGGCGAGTGGTCGGGCAGGACCACGCTCTGAGGGTTGTCTCCGATACCATCCGGCGAGCTCGAGCCGGGCTCCAGGACGCTTCCCGACCTCTCGGTTCGTTTATTTTCCTTGGCCCAACGGGGGTAGGGAAGACCGAGCTTGCCCGGGCGCTGGCCGAGTTCCTCTTCGATGACGAGAGAGCCATGGTCAGGCTGGACATGTCAGAGTACATGGAGAAACATACAGTCTCCCGCCTCATCGGGGCGCCCCCGGGCTACGTCGGATATGAGGAAGGCGGACAGTTGACGGAGGCCATCAAGCGCCGTCCCTACTCGATCATCCTCCTGGATGAGATTGAGAAAGCGCATCCGGATGTTTTTAACATCCTTCTCCAGATTCTGGATGATGGTCGGTTGACCGATGGCAAGGGAAGGACAGTCGATTTTCGGAACACCCTCATCATCATGACGTCCAACCTGGGCAGCGGTATCATCAAGGAGTTCAGTCAGGACTATGAGACCATGGAGCGCGAGGTCAAGAAAATTCTGGAAAGCTCTTTCCGTCCAGAATTCCTCAATCGCATCGACGAAGTGGTCATCTTCAAGGCTCTCGACCGGGCGACCCTGCTCAAGATTATCGACATCCAGCTGGAGCAGTTG
>CAYUKK010000230.1:0-16412 GCA_964445305.1 uncultured Eubacteriales bacterium | reverse complement strand
TGCCCCTGGCCGGACTCGAACCAGCGACACAGGGATTAGGAATCCCTTGCTCTATCCATACTGAGCTACAGGGGCAGCCGCGTTCTTGCCCAATATACCCTAAAACCCGCCCTGTTTTCAAATTCCCATGGAAACTTCCTGGGTGGAGAAACGGCTTTCGATTATACAAAATAAGGACCATAGGCTGACACCCGAGGGTGGCGTGGTTCGGTGGACCCCTGCCGACGCGAGCGTTTGATGCCAGGGGAAACAGGCGAGGGGTTTGGGTGAGGAAGCTCGTCGAAGCCTGAGCGGGCACGGTTTCTCGAGCGAAGCGAGAGAAGAGCGAAGGCTGAGTCGGAGCGAGTTTCCTCGCTGGCTCTTTTTTTCTGGGCTAAAACAAGAGGACAAGGGAAATGGCCGGTTGACTATGGCAGCTTGCGGAAAGAAAGGATGAGGCGTTTCAAGCGCGCCAGGATGGATTGCTTGTTCACGCTCGAGTCGATATCGGCGGCGGAGAGCTCCTTGATTTGACGAAGAAAAGCCTCGTTCTTCCGGTTGCGCTCGCTGACGAGGTCAGCGATGACTTCAGCCACGCCAGGATACTCGTTGAGAAGAAAAGCAAAATCGGCGGCCCTAATCTCGAGGAGCTCGGCATCCTTGTCGATTGTCCCCGTGGCCGTCCTCGGCATCCCGGTAAAAAGCGACATCTCGCCGAAAATGCCGCCCGGCCCGACCCGGAATTCTTTGGCGTAGCGTTTTCCCTTCTCCTCATAAACTATCTCGCCCTTGATCTCGCCGCTGGCCACAAGGAAGCAACTCTCGCCTCTTTCTCCCTGCCGGAAGATGACCTCGCCCTTCGTATATCTCTGGCGATGGACGAGGCCGGCCAGCTGACGCAACCCTTCCTCAGGCACGATAAGCTCGCCGGCTCTCTCCCCTTCCTGGAACCGAAGCAGGCTTGAACGGAGGAGGTCGGCGTAATTCTTGTCCTTCTCCTCCTCTTGGGCAGCCACCCGCTTTTCTTCTCGAACCGCTCCGAGCACTTCTCTGACTTGGTCGGCGACGCTGACGGGGATTTCGATGTTCGAGCGCTTGAATTTATACCAGATGTGCCTTGCCACGTCCGCCACGATGGCGTACTTACGGCTGAAATCGGTGACCCAGAATTTCAAGAGATAGGAAATCCCGAAATCATCATAGCTCAGGATATAAGCCTGGGGCACCGGTGTGGTGAGGACTTCTGGCACCTCCCTGGCAGCTGAGCGCAGCTCCTCCAGGACGAGGGCAGGCGGTGCTGTATAACTCACCTTGATCGGGATGGTCAAGGCGGTTGCCTTCTCCGGCCGGGAAAAATTGACAATCATCTCCGCGGCAACCGTGCTATTGGGGATGACAATGAGGTTCGAGGCACGGTCAAAAATTAGAGTTTCGCGCCAGTTCATTTCCATGACGACACCCTCATGGGGCCCGATTTTAACCCAATCGCCGCGGCTAAGAGACTTCGTCAGGTTAAGGGAAATCCCAGCCAGGACATTGCTCAGCACGCCCTGGAATGCCAGCCCAATGATGGCCGTGAAGATGGCCGAGGTCGCCAGAAGAGGAGTAA
Source organism: uncultured Eubacteriales bacterium (assembly GCA_964445305.1). Classification (GTDB taxonomy): domain Bacteria; phylum Acidobacteriota; class Aminicenantia; order Aminicenantales; family UBA8522; genus CAYUKK01. The sequence goes on along the minus strand of CAYUKK010000230.1, from coordinate 14,824 downwards.
TATTGATACCCAGAATCCCCCTGAGGACAATGAAAAAGATGGTCAAATAGAGGACGATGAGGATAAACCCGTGGAGAACGTCAGGAAGGGGGAAGTGGAGGCGTCTTCTCTGATAGCGGTAAAGAAGCGAAGCGTCGATGATGCGGATGAGCAAGATAACCGCAAAAAAGATAACGGCTGCTTCGGCATAGGCGGCAAACCTGGGTCTGAAGGAAAAAGCTTCGCGAAAAGAAGGGAGCCAGAGAATGAGGGCCACGCCGAGGCAAAAAGCGGGAAAAGAGATGCGGCCGAGAAAATTAGCTATCGCTTCGAGCCCTGCCTGCCTCAGGTGCCTCAAAGCGCGGCCCGAAGCCAGGTGAAGGCCAAGAGCTACGCTCAATGCCACAAGAAAGGCCAGAATTTCAAGATAAAACGGTGCTGCCATGGCTGGAGAGCTTGTTGGGTTCATCGTCACCTCTCAAAGCTTCAAACGCAAGCCTTCCCGAGCTGCTCGCGTGCGACGGAATTCGCCGCGTGCTTCCTTGACCATCCCGTCAATCATCCTATCGGAATGGTCAGGACTCAGATGGGAAAGGAGAAGCCAGCCGACCCTCGAAGCCCGAGCCAGCGCCACTCCGTGCTGCCACGTGCTATGGCCCCAACCTTGTCGCTTCGAGTATTCTTCGGGAGTGAACATGGCGTCGCCAACAAAGCAGTCGGCACGCCGAATGAACTCGGCCAGCCGCTCGTCGAATTTGCCTTCGGGAGGTTCGGTGTCGGTGGCCATGACCAAGCTCCTCTCTCCGAGCTCGATTCGGTAGGCGTAACTTCCCTGCGGATGGTGAAGGGCCAAGCTTCGCACAAGAAAGTTGCCGATGGCCAGGCCCTCGTCCGGGATTTTCTTGAAGCTCTTGACAGAATTTGTTTCCTTGAAAGCCACGGGAAAATACCGGCCACCCATCAAACCGGCCAGCTGTTTTTCGGTTTCAGCAGGGGAAAAGGATGAATAGATGGTCAACCTGGTTTGGCTCGCATACAACGGCGCAAAAAAGGGAAGCCCGATGATGTGGTCAAGATGAAAATGGGTCAGGAGAAGATGGAGGTTGAGTTCAGCCGATTCCTTGGCCCCTATGCCCATGAGCTTCTCGCCAAACCGCTTGAGACCGGTGCCCGCGTCGAGGATGAGGATTTCGGTCGCGTCAACTCCTTCAACCACCGTAGCGCAGAGCGTGTGCCCGCCGTACTTCGTATAGTCTCTTCCCCCGACTGGCATCGTTCCTCTCACACCCCAGAATTCGACCTCCATTGCTTCTCTCCCTCGCTCATTTATGGGTGAGAGCATAAACCCCATCCCACTCCTCAGGCGGAGGATTTTGCTGAAGATGACGACAGCGCTCAATGTAAAGCCTGGCCAAGGGGTCGCCTTCGAGCCTCTCCAACCGGGCCATGGCTTTGTCCCATTGACGGCGCTGGTAAAACCCTCTCGCTTCCTCGAAGAGCCGAATCCTGTCCATGGAAGCTGCGGCCACGCACCCCTGCTCACCGATGACCTCGTAAACTCGAACGGGTTTTTCTCGGCCGAGGACACGGATGATGTCGACCTCGCGCGCCACGATAGCTTCCTGAACCAAACAGTAGGTTTCTTCGCCGGCCAGAATGGACACCTGGTAGAGCTTACATGCTCCCTCGAGGCGGGAAGCGAGGTTAATCGTGTCCCCCATCGCCGTGTAATCAAAGCGCCGCGCCGAGCCCATGTTACCGACAACGGCCGGGCCGGAGTTGAGTCCGATGCGCATCATGACAGGTCGCCCGATGGTTTCGATAAACCTTGGTCTGAGCTCGGCCAGCCGTGCCTGGCAGCGCAGGGCTGCCCGGCAGGCGCGAAGCGCATGGTCGGGTTGGTCGAGGGGGGCATTCCAGAAAGCGATGATGGCATCCCCCTCGTATTTGTCCAACGTGCCGCCGCTGGCCAGAATGATCTCGGTCATCTCCGAGAGATACTCGTTGAGAAAGCGAACCAATGCCTCGGGCGAGAGCACCTCGGAGATGGACGTGAAGCCAGCGATATCGGAAAAAAAAGAGGTTACTTCTCGCCTCTCCCCTCCCAGCCGGAGGAGCGATGGATTGGCCACGATTCTGTCAATAACGGCGGGGCTGAGATAATGGCTGAAAACACTCTTGATGAACCGGCGCTGCCTTCCCTCGAAGGCATAGTTGAGGAGCGAGGCGGCGAGAAAACTCAAGACGACGGCCGATTCCGAAGCCAAAAGCTCGAGCCAGATGCCAGAACAGAAGGCCAGCCAAGCTGCGCCGAAGGGAAGAGCCAGGGCGAAGAACAAGAAAATCACCTGAAACCCGACCCGGGCGATGAGGGTGATAGCGATGGCCGTGAGGAAGGAGAGAAGAAAAAGAAAGGCGATGAGAAGAGGGACCGGCTGGGAGCGGATGGCATCATGGTGAAGGATGTTGTCGAGGCCGACGGCCTGAATCTCCACGCCAGGAGAGACGGGGCTCAGCGGGGTCGGCCTGAGGTCGAGGAGACCAGGAGCGCTCCCGCCGACAAGGACGACCTTGCCGGCGAATTCGAGGGGGGAGATTTGCGGTTCGAGTCCCTCTTCGATTTGAGCCCAGGAGTTGATGATCGCGGCGATATTATAGGTTTTATAAGTGCCGGTTCGACCGTGAAAGCGGAGAATCATCCGGCCTTCTCTGTCGAGGGGAAGCTTGTCCAAGATTTCCTTTTTATCTCCTTCCAGGAAGTGTGCCAGGGCCAGCGGGGCAGAAGGAATGGCCAGACCCTTGAAGGAAAAGGCGAGCGGCAGGCGACGGAAAACGCCATCGCTATCAGGGGGGAAAACGACGTTTCCTGCGCCGCGGCAGGCTTCAAGGAGCGGAGAAACGGGCAGGCTGGCCGACACGGCCAAGGGGAGACTTTTATCCTCAAAAGAAAAAACGGGAAGGGAAAACCGCTCCAGGCGGCCAGTCGGTATTTCCTCGTAGGATTCCTCCATAAGGCTCAGAGCAACGGGCAAGAAGACGTTCCCGGCCCTGGCCATGGCCCTGGCAAAATCCTCATCATCCTCACGACCAGAACGGGAGCTGGCGCTAAAATCTAAATCAAAAAAGACAGCCCTCGCTCCGCCTTTCCGGAGGTAATCGATGACCGCTGAATAGAGCTGACGCGGCCACGGCCACGATAGACCTTGCTCTTTTTCGTAGACATCGAGGCTGTATTGGTCGATAAGAAAAATGACGATACGCGGATCGGCACGGTTAGGGTCGGCCCAGAGGTGAAGCCTTAAATCCCAGGCTTTCCATTCGAGAGGCTTAAGGACACCCAAAAAATGAAGGACAAGGGAAAGGGCAAAAGCTCCCAGCCCGACCAGGCCACCGCGAAGAAGCTTTTGTCGACCCCGAGCCAGGCGCAGTTTTTTCATCCTCGCCCGAGCGACGGTCTCATTTCAAATCACCCACACTCTGCTTGAACCTCTGCGTCCGAACCGATTCTGCCTCGGGAAGCCTTTTGAGTGAAGCGATATCTTTGTGGACTCTTTCCAGGCGGCTTTCGGGAGTCGGGTGCGTCTTGAACCATCCCTTCCCCGAAACAGCCGAGGCGTCGCCGACCAGGGTCTCCAGGAAAGCCGTCATCCCCTGCGGCGAGTAGCCGGTCGAGGCGGCGAACTTCACGGCCAGCGCATCAGCTTCGTGCTCGAATTTCCTGTCGTAGCCTCTCTCGATGAGCTTCTCGACAATATCGCCGAGGACATCCTCGAAAATGGAGGTGAGCTGGGCCAGCTCCTCGGAGCCGTAGCGTTGGGCCGCTTCTGTCCCGATGATGCGAAAGGCATCGATGAGACGGGATTTCTTGATCGATTGGAGGCCGTGCTTGGCGCAGACATGGCCGATTTCGTGAGCCAGGACGGCGGCCAGCATCTCCTCGTTCTGGCAGCGCTTCAGCAATCCCTTGGTGATGAAAACGAACCCGCCCGGTGCCGCCATGGCGTTGACTTCCTCGGTGTCGAGGATGAGGAAATGGTAGCCGGCGTAAGTCTCAGGCCGGTCCGAGGAAAAGACAACAGCCTGGCCGACTGTGTTGACATACTTCGTCAGGGCATCATTCTCATAAACGGGGTAGCGGGCGAGGATGAGGGCCGCCACGCTCCGACCGATGTAGTATTCTTCTTCTTCGGTGATGTCGGCGAAAGTCTGACGGACGGCTTGGCTCGTTTTGACGATGGCCTGGCGATCGCTCTCCGAAATCTGACCGGTTTCGGCCAGAACACCAGCTCCCTGCTGGACGACTGAGCAGGAAGCCAGAAAAACCAGCGTGGCGAGGGCAGTAAAAACGGGAGGGCGGAGGACTTGGCTTTTCATCGGCCACCTCCAAACTCGCCCAGCTTGCCCTTTTTCATGAAGTCCTCGATTTGAGCAACCGGAATTTTGACCTGGAGCATCTTATCCACCCAGGCGAAACTCAACTCGCCGTGTTTGGCCCGGTAGCTTTCTTCCACCTGCTTGTTGAAACCCTTGCCAGCCAGAGCCACCTCGCTGGCTGAGGCCTGGGTCTTCATGCTCTTGTCAAGGGCGAGAAGGCTAAACTTCTGGACTTCGACTGCGCTCGAATGGAGCCAGCCCGTCGCCCCGCTCGAAGTGCGGACCTGAAACCATCCTTCCTGGCTGCTTATCTTCTCGACCCTCTCCCCTGCCGAAAGGGCCTGCACAACCGGCGCATAAAACTTCGGGTTTTTCCTGAGGTTGGTGGACTGAACCTTGATGATGAGCGTTTCGGCAAGCAAGAGCCCGATGAAGACGACAAGAAGGCTTATCAAAATAAGGACAGGAACTCGCCTTTTCACGTTCACCTCCAGTTTGGACTATGATAGAAGAAGGATAAAAGCAAAGTCAACAAGGCGACTCTTTTCCGTTCATCCAAAGAATAAAAGCGGAAGGTCGACTATCTTTGGAGTCCAGATGAGGATTTAGGGCAAGCCAAACAACCCATCTTGTTGCTAATTTACTTATTTTCAGCTATTTATGTTGGCCCAACCCTAACCCTAAGAGTTTTTCGCGGAGGAGGCCGTTGCGCCGGACAGGCTTATCGTTCTTGATGGCAATATGGAGGGCGCGGTAGGAGCCGACGATGACGCTCAAGCGCTTGGCCCGCGTGAGAGCCGTGTAGAAGAGGTTCCGCTGGAGCATGATGTAGTGCTGGACAAGGAGGGGCATCACCACCGCCTCGTACTCGCTTCCCTGGGCCTTGTGGACGGAAACAGCGTAGGCATGGGTGATATCACTCAGCTCATCCTTCTCGAACGCCACCTCCCGGCCGTCAAAGTCGACGATAGCCCGGAACCGCTGCTTGTCGACATGGACGATGATCCCGATATCCCCGTTGTAGATTTCCTTTTCGTAATTGTTCCTGATTTGCATAACTTTGTCGCGGACGCGAAACTCGCGGCTTCCAAACTTGATTCCCTCCGACCCAGGGTTGAGCCGAGCCTGGAGCTCGAGGTTGAGGTTGTCGACGCCGCAAAGACCTCGGTACATGGGGCTGATGACCTGGACCTGTGTTGTCAGCGGCGGCAGGCCGAGTTTGCGGGGAATGTTGGAGCAGGCCATCATCATGATGGTCTTGTAGGCTTTCTCCTCGTCCTCCAAGTGAATGAAATAGAAATCCGCATCCTTGTCCTCACGCCGAGGGTAGATAATGCCCTGACCCTGGTTGATGCGATGGGCATTGAGCACAATCAAGCTCTCCTTCTCCTGGCGGAAGATTTCATCCAGCCTGAGCACTGGCACCCGGCCCGAAGCAATGATGTCATGGAGAAGGTTTCCCGGCCCGACCGAAGGAAGCTGGTCCTTATCTCCGACAAGAATGAGGCGCATGGTCGGAGGAACGGCTTTAATGAGGGAGTACATGAGGGGCAGGTCAACCATGGAGAATTCGTCGATGACGAGGGCGTCGGCGCGGAGTGGATGCCGCTCGTTCCGACGGAAAGCCGCTTGTTTCGGGTTGAACTCCAGTGTTCGGTGGATGGTCCTCGCCTCTCTCTTGGTTGCCTCGGCGAGTCGCTTGGCTGCCCGCCCAGTTGGCGCGGCCAGGATGACTTTTTCGCCCAGGCTCTCAAAAATGGCCACCACGGCCCGGATGATGGTCGTTTTCCCCGTTCCCGGACCGCCCGTAATGACCAGGACTTTCCGATGGAAGCACTCTTTGATCGCCTCCCTCTGCCGCGGCGAAAAGCTCAGGCTCAAGTCCTTTTCGACCTCGGCGATGGTCCGGTCCATGTCTGCTGGAGCCTCCTTAGCCGGGAGCGAACATAAGGAAAGAAGGGCCCGGGCCACCCCTTCTTGAGCCTCGTAGAGAAAAGGAAGGTAGATGGCGATCCGGCCTTCGGTTGACTCGACGCGGACGAGGCTTGCCCGACGAAGGGATTCGACGGCCTCGCCTATTTTTTGCACTTCAACACCCAACTCCTTGGCGCAACCTTCTTCGAGCTCTTCCTGGTAGAGGAAAACGTGGCCTTGCTCCGAGGCCTTTTCGAGAAGATAGAGGATAAACGCCTTGACCCTTTCCAAGGAAGTCGGGTCCATGCCCAATTTCAGGGCAATCTGGTCGGCTGTCTTGAAGCCGATTCCCCAGACCTCAAGGCAAAGCTGGTAAGGGTTAGTTTTCAAGACGTGAAAAGACCGGTCGCCGTACTGACGGTGGATTTTGGTGGCTAAACTCGTCGAGACACCGTGCTCCTGGAGGAAAATGATGAGGTCCCGGATGTGCTTGTTATCAGCCCAGGATTTCTTTATTTCGCGGAGCTTGACGCTGCCAACGCCCTCAACTTCCAGGATTCGGTCAGGCTCGCGGGAAATGACCTCGATCGTCCTCGGGCCGAATTTTTTGACGATCCGGCGAGCCAGGACGGGACCGATGCCCTTGACCAGGCCGGAGGCGAGGAATTTTTCTATCCCTTTGACCGAGGAAGGAAGGATGGGCACGAAATTTTCCACCCGGAATTGCTGACCAAATTTCTGATTGACCTCCCACCTGCCGCTTACCCTCAACACTTCGCCGGCTGAAAGCGGTGGGAAGGAACCAACGAGTGTCAGCTCCTGGCCGTTCTCGAGGGAAAAGCGAAAGACCGTGTAGCCATTCTCTGGATTGTAATAGACGACCTGCTCGACGGTTCCCTCCAGACACTCCCCCTCCTCTTTTCGAAGCAAAGGCGGCCAACTGTTGTCTTTCGTTTTAGACCCTCCTACTGACGATGCGGATAGGAACGCCAGGTGCTAACCCTGTCTTTTCTCTCGCTGAACCCTCGCGGACGGCAATCTCAATCAGTCCGAGGCTTCCGCAAAGGAAAAAAACCTCGCCCTTCTCAGCCGCCGAGTAAGTCTCTCGGTAACCCCTTATTTCCTTTTTTCCGGCCAAAAGCTTCCATCCTCCTCGGATTTGGCGAGGGCTTGAAGCTTTGCTCAAAGGTTGAAGCAGCGAAACGGGAATATTGGTAATTAGGTTGCCATACTTGTCGGCATAGAGGACTCGTCCGCGCACCTCTCCGTCCTTCACTTCGGGCTCGGGGCAAGGCCTCTTCTCATAGCCCTCAAGCGCCGGTCCGAACACCTTCACCGAGCGGCCGAGGGAAAGCCAGGCCGCCACCGGAGCCATCTTGTCTCGTGCCTCAAATGTCTGGCTCGGCGGGTCGAGGAAGAAACGCGGGTTGGAAATTTCCCGGATGCGCCTGGGCTTTTCCCGCTCCAGGGCAAGAGTCAGGAGGCCGTTATCGGGAGCGATGAAGAAATGACAGCTGGTCTCGACAAGGAGGATTTTCCGCTTGGAGCCCACACCGGGGTCGACCACGGCCAAGAAAATCGTCTCGGGCGGAAAATAGGGGCAGGCGGCAGCCAGGACAAACCCGGCCGCATCGATGTCGAAAGCGGGGATACGGTGGCTGATATCGACAAGGCACGCCCGAGGGTTCACACTCAGGATTACGCCCTTGACCGAGGCGACAAAATAATCCTCATCACCAAAATCCGTGAGGAGGGCGATGACCCTCGTCCTCTTTGGCTTCATCGTCGCCATAATCTTATGCCATATCGGCCAAGCGGTCAACAGAGCTTTGGCTCCGCGTAATTCCCGATGGATCAGCTGATGCGTCCGGTCGTGGTTCAGCCCAGAACCACGCCACCCATCGGGGAAAGTCTTAGTTTAGCAAATCTGCCACCATGGCAAGCGCTTTTCGGTGCTGGCAATTTCCTGGGCTCCATCTCGACGGCATCGGTGACGAAAAGTGGGGTCGCTGCCTTAGGGCGGCCAGAATATCTGGCTCCTCGATGTTCCGGCACAGAGGGAAAAGGAAGCAAAGAATCGGGGGGTGACCAAAAGATTTGACCCCGTCTTTGGTTCATGGTAATTCTAAGGCTGATGAAATTCCTCAAGGTCCTCGTCAATTCTCTTTTGAGTAGCTTGCTTTTTGGCAGCCTACTGGCTCTCCTTTTTGCCGACCTCAACATCAACTTAAAAATGACCCTTCCCCTTTTCCTCCAGCTCACTCTCTGGCTCACAGCCGTCTACGGGACGCTGGTGCTGGCAGTTTCGCTCCCCGCCTTTTTCATCGTCCAGTTCTTCTCTGGCCGAAAAATCAAGATTGCTCTCGTCTCCCCGTCCTTCCTTTTGCTCAGCTTTTCCCTTCTCGTTTTTTTCTTCCTGCTCTTCTTTCGAGCCAACGTGAACTATTTCTCTTCCTTCTTCGACTCCCAGCTCAAGGCAGAACTCCAGGCCCAGGAGGCTGTCCTCTTCAGCCTGGCCGTCCTCGCCCTGGTCATCTTTTTCCTCTTCCGACGCCATCGCTGGAAAGTCTTTTTCCTTGTGGTTTATTTTTCGCTCTTCTTCCTCAGTCTCGGCATCCTCATCGGCCGCCGATGTCAGGCTTCTGTGCCTCCCCCCCCATCCAAATCCCTGCCGCTTTTCGGAAAGAGAGTTGAGCGGAAAATCACACTCATCGGCATGCCTGGTCTGAGCTTCGATTTGCTCATCCCGCTCACGGCCGAAAGAAAATTGCCCAACTTCTCCTGGTTGTTCGACAACGGGAGCTCAGGCCGACTGCGGAGTTTTACGCCCGCTGAATCCATCACTTTAAATACCTCGCTCGAGTCAGGAAAATTCCCAGCCAAGCACCGGCAGGTCTCTCGCTTCCGATACCGATTAGCGAAGATGAAAGACCGGCTGGAAATCGTCCCCCGGTTCATGCTTTTCAAGCAGTTAGCTCGCGTCGGTTTCCTGGAAATCTTGCCTGCCCATTCCCATCCGGTGACGAGCGACATATGGCAAATCCTCGACGCCAACCGCATCCCCTTCGTCAGAAAAGAGTGGCCTTCACCACCCCAGCCTCTTCCCCCGCCCAGCGGTCGAGCGGAAAAGCTGTGGAACGAGATTCTGGGCAGCTCTCCTCCGCCGGCTGATACCTATCTTGCCCTGGCCAAGGAAGCTTTTCTTCGGGACTGTATCGCTGAAGAGCAGGCCACCGGGGAAAAAAACGCGCTCCAGCCTTCCTTCACCTATCTCGAGCTCGGTGGTTTCAATATTGTCCTCACTTACTTTTATAAATTCCGTTTTCCCGAACAGTTTGGAAGTATGGACCAGGAGCAGGTTGACCGCTATGGCCCGCTCATCGACCGCTATTATGAATTCTATGACCAAGTCCTCGGAAAATTTCTGACCGGACTCAAGGAAGACGAACTCCTCGTTGTTTTTTCTCCGCACGGCATCGAGCCCCTCCCCTTGTGGAAGAGGGCCATCGAAAGCTTGCTCGGAAACCCCATGGTCTCTGCTCACCATGAGTTCGCTCCGGACGGGGTCATTTTTTTCTACGGGAAAAACGTCGGGCGAGGAAAAAACCTGGAGGGCTTGAGGCTCGTCGACCTGGCGCCGACGTTGCTCTATTACCTCGGGCTTCCGGTGGGCCGGGACATGGATGGCATCGCCAGAACCGATGTCTTCGAGCGGGACTTCATCGCCATTAACCCCGTCGTCTATATTTCATCCTATGACGAAATAGAAATCATTCCGCCGCGATAAGCAGAGAGGGTGTTTGAAGCTGATGGAGGATTATCGGATGAGGCGGAACATCCTTCCCCATCGGGCTTTGGGAAGGAAGCTCACGATTTTCTTCAGCCTCTCCGAGATGCTCGTCCTCTGATAAGCATCCCTATCAGCCCGATAGGAAAAGTAGATAATCCACGGTTTGCCCTTGATGTAGCTTCGCGGCAGAAAACTCCAGTACCGGCTATCCATGCTGTTATCGCGGTTGTCGCCCATGACAAAGCACTGGCCAGGGGGGACGACAACGGGACCAAAGTTATCCCGGATCGAATCGTCGTAATGGTAATACTCGTTCCTCGAGTAGACCTGCGCATCGTTGTGGACTTTATATTTCTCGACGATAGGCTGGTCATTGATGTAGACCTGTTTGTCCCGGATCTCAATCTTCTCTCCTTCGACGGCGATGACCCGCTTGACAAAATCTTTGGTCAGATCCTTGGGGTATTTGAAGACGACGATATCATGGCGCCGAAGATTGCGACGGGGCAGGAGAATTTTTTCAATATCGGAGTGAGGGGTAGCATAGGCCAGCTTGTTGACGAGAAGGAAATCTCCGATGAGAAGAGTTGGTTCCATCGAGCCAGTGGGGATCTGGAAGGCCTGGACGACAAAGGTCATGACAAAGAAGACGAAGACGGCTGTCTCGGCGATGAGCTCAAAATATTCCCGAAAGACACTCTTTTCACGAGGCTTTTTCTCTTTTTTCACTAGGCACCTCGAAGAAGCGGTAATATACCAGAAAGGTCCGTCTGCCTTCAAGCCCGCGCCTCCATTTTGATGCCGAGGGGCACCCGGGGATGGTCGTGGGGGTGAGTCGGGGTGAGTCGCCGCCACATCAGCAGCGGAAGGGATTATCCATGCAGAATCCCACCGGCGAGCTGGGTGGGGCTGATTCGAGACCGGACCGCAGGTGGTTCTGGAGGTCGGGCCAAGAGTTGACTTCTTCGAGAAATGGGGTTTTACTGAAAGCATGAACTTAACCCTGTTCGGCTATCCCCGTACGGGAAAAACAACCCTCTTCAACCTCCTCACCGGTGCGGCTGTCGAAGTCAAGGCCTTCGAGAACGGCAAAAGAGAAACAAACCAGAGGACCTGCCCGCTTCCCGATTTCCGTCTTGACCGGGTGGCGGACCTTTATCCTGAAAAGAAAAAAGTCAACGCCGCCGTCGAAATCGTTGACCTGGCAGGCATCTCGTTCGGAGAAGTCAAAAACAGCATCTACCTGAGCAGCCTGCGCCAGGCTGACGGGCTCGTCCACGTCATCCGGGGGTTTATCGACCCCCAGATTCCCCATCCCAAAGGTCGAATCAGCGTCCGCGAAGACCTGGCTTTCATGGAGGAAGAACTGGTTCTGGCTGACCTCGTCTCCGTAACCTCGCGGCTCGATAAGCTTGAGAAAGACTTACGCAAGAGCAAAGACCCGGAAGGGGAAAAGGAGAAAGAAATTCTCCTCCGCCTGCGCTCAGCGCTCGAAGAAGGAAAGCCCCTCCGGGAAATGACCCTCCAGCCGTCGGAAGCGAAAAAAATCCGGAGCTTCGCCTTCCTCAGCCAGAAGCCGCTTGTCCACATGGTCAACGTCGACGAAACGGATATTCCCCTTATCGAATCGCCTCGAGAAATCTGCCCGGAGCCGAGGCCGGGAACAGAAATCCTGGCTTTCTGTGGCAAAGTCGAAGCCGAAATCCTCGAACTCCAGCCGGAAGAAAAAAGCCTTTTCCTGGCCGAATACGGTCTCAAGGAGCTGAGCTCAGAAAAATTTTATCGAACGGTGCCGTCTGTGCTCGGCCTCATCTCCTTTTTCACCATCGGCAAGGAGGAAGTCAGAGCCTGGCTTATCCCCAGGAACTCCGAGGCAAGCCAAGCTGCTGGCGCCATCCATTCAGATATCGAGCGAGGCTTTATCCGCGCCGAAGTCATCGCCTGGGATAAACTCCTTGAGCTCGGCTCCTGGCAGGGGGCCAAGGAGCGAGGAGCCATCCGGCTCGAAGGCCGGGATTATCTCGTCCAGGACGGCGATGTCATCTATTTCAGGTTTGCCGCATGAGCATCCCCTTTGAAGTCATGGCCAACGACTCCGGTTCCTCCGCCCGGAGTGGGAGAATCACCACTGCCCACGGCGTTATCGAAACGCCCGCCTTTGCTCCCGTGGCCAGCCAGGGTACGGTCAAGGCGCTCCTCCACAGCCAGGTGGAAAGCCTGGGGGCTCAAGTTCTCCTCGTCAACGCTTACCATCTCTTCCTTCGCCCAGGCCTGGACATCATCGAGGCAGCAGGCGGGCTCCATTCTTTTATGTCGTGGCCCAAACCCTTGCTTTCTGATAGCGGAGGTTTCCAGATCTATAGTCTTTCCCCCCTCGTCAAAGTGACCCCCGAAGGCGTTGGGTTCTCCTCCCACCTCGACGGGACGAAAATTTTCCTCCGGCCCGAGGACGTCGTTGACATCCAGAAAAAGTTGGGGGCGGACATCATGATGACCCTCGACTATTTTCTCCCTTTTCCCTCAACCAAAGAAAAAATGGAGGAAGCGGTCAAAATTACATCGGATTGGGCGCGCCGCTCCAAGAAATGGTTTGGGGAGAAGCCAAGCCCCCAGTTCCTCTGGGGAATAAGCCAGGGGAGCATCTTCTGGGACTTGCGCCGACAGAGCATCGAAGACTTGCTCGAGGTCGATTTTGATGGCTATGCTCTGGGCGGGCTGGGAATCGGCGAGCCCAAAACCGAACTTCTCACCATCCTGGAAAAGGCCGATGCTCTCCTTCCCAAGGACAAACCGCGCTACCTCATGGGCATGGGTTATATCGAAGATATTCTCGAGGCGGTGGAACGCGGGGTCGATTTTTTCGACTGTGTTCTGCCGACTCGAAACGCCCGCACCGGCACGCTCTTCACGAGGTGCGGCCGGCTGGTCCTCAAGCACCAGAAATACGCCCGTGATTTCCGCCCCATCGACCCTGAATGCACTTGTTACACCTGCCGGAATTTCAGCCGCGCTTACCTCCGCCATCTCCACGAACGGGATGAAATATCCGCTTCCGTCCTCAATACCCTGCACAACCTGAATTTTTATCTTGACATCTTCAAGAAAATTAGGCAATCTATCTCATCAAATTCATTCCGCAGTTTGAAGAATGAGTTAAGAAGTCGGATAATAGAGGAAGAAGAATGATTTTTTCGGGTTTCCTTTGGGCACTCCAGCCGGCTCAGCAGACCCGTCCGCAGGGCGGAAGCTTCATCACCGCCCTTATCCCCTTTCTTCTCGTTTTTGTTATCTTTTATGTTCTGATCATCCTGCCCCAGCGGAAAAGGCAGAAAAAGCACATGGCCATGGTTGAGCAGCTCAAGCCAGGAGACAGAATCATCACCACGGGTGGGATATTCGGCACGGTCATGGGAGTGCAAAAGGACAGGATTGAACTCAAGGTCGCGGCCAACGTCAAGATTGACATCACCAAGAGCGCCGTGGCGGTCATTTTGGGTCAGCAGAAAACTGATTCAGAATAAACCCGGACAATCTCGACCCGCAACCTGAGGAAAACCGAGGGCAAACACACCAATGAGAAAAGGGCTGCGCTGGAAAGTGATTCTCGTTGTCGCGGTAATGGCGCTGGCCATCTACCTGGCTTATCCTCCTAAGGAAAAAATCAACCTGGGATTAGATCTCCAAGGCGGAATCCATCTTGTCCTCCAGGTCGTCACCGAAGATGCTATCGCCATCGAAACAGACCAGGAAATCACTCGGCTTCAGGATCAGCTAAAGAAAAAAGAAATAGCGTATAAAACCATCGTCAAGGGAGAGGTTGGCGAGTTTTCCGTTCAGGGAGTGGCCTCTGAGCAGGAAGGGAAGCTGCGTGACCTCCTCGATGAGGGCTTCCGCGATTGGGATTACACCTTCATCGGCAATGCGGCCAAGCTGACTCTGAAACCCGGCGTCCAGCAGTACCTCAAGGAGCAAGCGGTCACTCAGGCCCTGGAGACCATCCGCAATCGAGTTGACCAGTTTGGCGTGGCCGAGCCAACCATCCAGAGGCAAGGTCTGGCCGGAGAGAGGATTATCATCGAACTCCCCGGCGTGGACGACCCCGAGCGGGTCAAGAACCTGATCAAGACAACGGCTATCCTCGAATGGAAGCTGGTCAAGGCTGGACCGGCGCCGGATGAGCAAACGCTGCTTGCCCCTTACGAGGGGAAAGTGCCCGAGGATGCCGAAGTGGTCCGCGGTGACCCCAAGCGGACAGAGGGAGGGTATTATCTTCTCGACCGTGTGGCTGTTGTGACCGGAAAAGACCTCCGCACAGTTAGGCGGTCGGTCGATGAGTGGAACCAGCCGGCCGTTTCTTTCTCGCTCAATCCGGAAGGGGGGCGGCGCTTTGAAAAGGTCACGGCTGAAAACATTGGCAACTTTATTGCCATCGTCCTGGACAACCGGGTCATCTCCGCCCCGCGGGTGGAGAGCCGGATTCCGGCCGCCAGCGGAGGCATCATCCGCGGCCGCTTTACCATAGAGGAAGCCGAAGATCTGGTGGTCGTGCTGAGAGCCGGTGCTTTGCCCGCTTCCATCAAGTATCTCGAGGAGAGGACTATCGGTCCTTCCCTGGGCGCGGATTCTGTGCGGAAAGGACTGATTTCCTGCGTGGTCGCCCTTCTCCTGGTTATGGGGTTTATGATTTTTTATTACCGTCTCTCCGGTGCTAACGCCATCACCGCCCTCATTCTCAACATCATTATCCTGGCTGGCGCCTTGAGCTAT
>CAYUKK010000229.1:0-3775 GCA_964445305.1 uncultured Eubacteriales bacterium | reverse complement strand
TCGTCATCCCCGCCATGTTATCGAGGCAGCCCTTCTGGGAGCTGATATCGCCACCATTCCCTATGCGGTCATGACCCAATTACTCAAACACCCACTCACCGATATCGGGATGGAAAGATTTCTCAAGGATTGGGGAAAAGTGAAAAAATAACCAGGCAAACGGGAGTTGCCCACCATGAGCATCCAAAAGAAAATTGACGCTCTTCGTGAGGTCAATAAACAGGCAGAGTTGGGAGGAGGTGAGGAAAGGATTCAGAAGCAGCACCAGGCGGGGAAGCTAACCGCCCGGGAACGCATCAGCCTCCTCCTCGATGAGGGGTCTTTCCAGGAGACGGACAAGCTTGTCGTCCACCAGAGCTACGATTTTGGAATGGAAAAAAAGAGAATCCTCGGGGATGGGGTCGTCTCCGGCTATGGCCGCATCGATGGGCGGCAAGTTTTTGTCTTTGCTCAGGATTTTACGGTCTTCGGCGGCTCGTTGAGTGGCGCCAATGCCGCCAAAATCGTCAAGATTATGGACTTGGCCATGAAAGTCGGGGCTCCCGTTATCGGCCTCAACGATTCGGGTGGCGCCCGGATTCAAGAAGGAGTGGCCAGCCTCGCCGGCTACGCGGACATATTTTTGAGAAATGTGCTGGCGTCCGGAGTAATTCCCCAGATCTCGGCCATCATGGGGCCGTGCGCCGGGGGAGCGGTTTACTCTCCGGCCATTACGGATTTCATCATCATGACCAAGGAAATCAGTAACATGTTCATTACGGGGCCCGAGGTCATCAAAGCAGTGACGCACGAAGAAGTGACCATGGAGGAGCTGGGGGGAGCGGAAGCCCACAATGTGCTGAGCGGCGTGGCCCATTTTGCCGCCGAAAATGAACAGCATGCCCTGGCCCTCATCCGGGAACTGTTGTCGTTTATTCCGAGCAATAACTTAGAGGACCCGCCAGAAAAGGAGACTTCTGACCCCTGGGACAGGACGAGCGAGGAAGTAAACTTCATCGTCCCCGATGACCCCTACCAGCCCTATGACATCCGTCGTCTCATCCGGGAAGTGGTCGATGACAATTATTTTTTTGAGGTCCAGGCCGAATACGCCAAAAACATCGTCATCGGCTTTGGCCGCCTATCTGGAAAAGCAGTGGGGATTGTGGCCAATCAACCAGACCACTTAGCTGGAGCTCTGGATATCAACGCCTCGGATAAAGCAGCCCGGTTCGTTCGTTTCTGTGACGCTTTCAACATCCCGCTCATCACTTTCGAGGATGTGCCTGGATTCTTGCCCGGAGTGGCTCAGGAGCATGGCGGAATCATCCGCCACGGGGCGAAATTGCTTTACGCCTTTGCCGAAGCGACGGTTCCCAAAATAACCGTCATCACGCGCAAGGCCTATGGAGGGGCTTACTGCGTCATGGCCTCCAAGCATATCCGGGCCGACATCAACTATGCTTATCCGACGGCCGAGATAGCCGTCATGGGGCCGGAGGGAGCCGTCAAAATTGTCTACAAGAGGGAGCTGGAGGGAAGGGAAGATTCAGCTCGAATTTTTGAGGAAAAAGTGGCCGAGTTCAGGGACAGGTTCGCCAATCCCTATGTCGCTTGCCAGAAGGGTTATCTGGATGAGGTCATTGAACCCCGCTTAACCCGTCCCAAGCTCATTGCTGCTTTGCGCTTGCTCGAAAACAAGCGGGATAAGAATCCGCCGCGCAAGCATGGCAATATTCCTCTGTGAGACAGAATAGGGAGAAAGGCCAGCGGATGTTCAAAAAAGTCCTCATCGCTAACCGGGGAGAGATTGCTGTCCGGGTCATCCGCGCTTGTCGGGAGATGGGGGTTATTCCCGCGGTGGTTTATTCTGAAGCGGACCGTCGGGCGCTTCATGTGCGACTGGCTGATGAGGCCTACGAAATAGGTGGAGCGAAGCCGGCTGATAGCTACCTTCATATTGAGAAAATCCTCGATGTTGCCAAACGCTGCGGCGCCGAGGCGATCCATCCCGGTTACGGATTCCTGGCTGAGAATCCCCAATTTGTCAAGCGATGTGAAGAGGAAGGCATCGTCTTCATCGGTCCTCCTTCCGGTCCAATGGAGGTCATGGGGGAAAAAACTTCTTCGCGCCGAAAAATGCTCGAAGCGGGCGTTCCCATCATTCCCGGCACGCTGGATTTTATCAGGGATGAGGCCGACCTTAGGGCTAAAGCGAGAGAAGTGGGCTTCCCCTTGCTCCTCAAGGCTTCAGCGGGCGGCGGGGGCAAAGGTCTCCGGTTGGTGACAAGGGAGAATGAGCTTCTTTCTGCTTTCCAGCTGGCTCGCTCAGAGGCCTTGTCGAGCTTTGGGGACGCAGCCGTCTATATCGAGAAGTATATCGAGGAGCCGCATCATATCGAGATCCAGATATTGGCCGATGATCATGGCCATGTCGTTTATTTGGGAGAGCGTGAATGCTCCATGCAGCGACGGTACCAGAAAGTCCTGGAGGAGACTCCCTCGCCATTTCTTGACGACGAGACCCGACGGGCCATGGGCAAGACAGCGGTTCTAGCGGCGGCGAGCATTGGCTACAGGAATGCAGGCACAGTGGAGTTTATTGTCGATAAAGAGAAGAATTTTTATTTCCTCGAAATGAACGCCCGGCTTCAGGTCGAGCACCCGATCACCGAGATGGTGACAGGCATTGACCTCGTCAGGTGCCAGCTTGAAATTGCCTGCGGAAAACCGCTGCCTTTTTCCCAGGAGGAAATCCAACCACGTGGGCATTCTATCGAGTGTCGGATCATGGCCGAGGACCCGGACAACGACTTCATGCCGTCGCCGGGAAAGATTGTCTTTCTCCATACCCCGGCCGGGCTCGGCGTGAGGGACGATAGTGGAATCTACGAAGGATTCGACGTTCCCCTGGAGTATGACCCCCTTCTCTCCAAGCTCATAACCTGGGGAAAGACAAGAGAGGAAGCAATCCAGCGGATGCTTCGCGCCCTTGATGAATACCAAATCTACGGGATTAAGACAACCATTCCTTTTTTCAAGAGAATCCTCCTTCATCCGCGATTTCGGGCGGGTGTTTATGACACCCACTTCATTGCCCAGCTCGAGAGAGAAATCGGGCAGGGAGGGCCCGATGAGGAGGTTGCGGCTTTGATAGCGGCCGCTATCAAAAGTTACCGGGAGACGGGAGCAGAGGTCAAAGGCGCAAACAGAAAGGGTGCCAACCCCTGGAAAATCCTGGGAAGACAGGAAAGCTTGGCAAGCAGGTTATAGGATGAACTTTTCCTTCTGGCTGGGACAGAAAGAGTGCTCCATCAACCTGGAGGAGAGGGATAAGAACGTCTTCCGGGCTACCGTCGGCGACAGGAGTTACGAGGTCTCGGCAGAATTCATCACCAGGGATGAACTCTTGATCAAGATAGATGGCAAAGTCTACAACGTCGTCGTCAACTCGAACTTGCTCTCTCACTCGGTCTATGTGAACGGTCGCCATTTCCGGGTAGAAAAGCGGTCAGCCTTCAAAATCTTGAGGGAGGAGAAGGGACGGCTAAAAAGGAGAGATGTCAAGATTACTATGCCAGGTCGAGTTGTTCAAGTGATGGCCCAAGAGGGAGATGAGGTCGAGACCGGCCAGCCAGTTCTGGTCCTTGAGGCGATGAAAATGCAGAATGAGATCAAGGCGCCCCAGGCGGGAAAAATCTGCCGCCTGAATTTCCGAGCTGGCGATTACGTCGAAGCCGGAGCTGTCCTTTTCTCCGTCGAATAAATCACATCCTTTATCCACAAAGTCCCCCTT
>CAYUKK010000228.1:0-14363 GCA_964445305.1 uncultured Eubacteriales bacterium | reverse complement strand
GAGGCTTGCCGCGACCTCGCCTTCACGGAGTTCCACGACATTTTGCCGGGCTCCTCCATCCCGGCGGCCGAAGAATCCTCGCTTCGTCGCATCGACCATGGCCTGGAAATCCTTTCCCGGCTCAAAGCGAAAGCCTGTTTTGCTCTAATGAGAGGCGAACCGGCGGCCTCAGAAGGTGAGTTTCCCATTTTTGTCTATAATCCGCATCCTTTTGCCGCCACCTGCCTCATCGAAGCTGAATTCCAGCCCTACGAGTTCAACTCGGGCGGGGGTTTCCTGGCGCCGCGGTTGACCGATAGGAAAGGCAGGTCGCTGGCTGTCCAGACTGAAAAGGAGTCGAGCAACCTGAACATCGAATGGCGAAAAAAAATCGTCTTCCGGGCCAGGCTCGAGCCCAGCCAGATGAATCGATTCTCTTGCCGTTTGCAGCGGGTTGCCTCGCGCACCGCCCCTACCCTGCAGATGGCCAATGGCCAAATCCATTTTCAAACGGATGAGCTCGAGGTTATCGTCAACGGCCAGACCGGTCTCGTCGACCGCTACCGCGTCAGGGGAGTGGATTTCCTGGCCGAAAATGCTTTCCAGCCCCTCATCATGGTCGATAACGCCGACCCATGGGGAATGAGCGTCCGACGTTTCCGCGACCTTGAAGCCGCTTTTGCGTTAGCCTCCCCGGAAGAGGCCTGTCTGGTCTCGGGTGTAGCCGAGCCGGCTTTATCGCCCGTTCGGCTCGTTGAGGACGGCCCGGTCAGGGCTGTCATCGAGGCTGTTCTCCACGCTGGAAAATCGTTCATCTTCCAAAGATACAAACTCCCCCGGCGGGGAACGGAAATCGAAATCGAGATGCGCGTTCACTGGCTCGAAAAGGACAGGATGCTGAAGCTCTCCGTGCCGACGCTCCTCAATCCCGGCCGATATCTCGGGCAAACGGCCTTTGGCATCGCCGAGCTCCCTGGCCATGGCGATGAAGCCGTCGCCCAGAAATGGGTGGCTGTCGTATCCGAAGCAGATGATAAAGCCCTCACCTGTATCAACGAGGGTGTCTACGGCTCAGATTTTGCCGAGGGCGAGCTCCGCCTCTCCCTCCTCCGTTCTCCCGCTTACTCGGCTGACCCTGTCCCTTGCGGGCCCATGGTTGCCCAGGACCGCTACGTCCCGCGCATCGACCAGGGAGAAAGAATCTTTCGCTTCTGGATCAACGGCGGAAAGCGAGAGGAACGCATGAACGCTGTTGACCGCGAAGCTCTCCTCCATAACGAGAAGCCTTTTCCTCTCGTCTATTTCCCCCCTGGGAAAGGCCGGCCGCTCAAGCCTTTTGCCGTGCTAAGCGACGATGTTGTCCAGCTCGTAGCGCTCAAGAAAGCTGAAGAAGGTCGGGGGCTTATTGTCCGTCTTTTTGAACCCACGGGCAAAGCGCGGCGGACGACCCTTTCTCTCCCCTGGGCCGAAGCGAAGATCAAGCTGACTTTTTCTCCCTTTGAAGTCAAGACTCTGAAATTCATTCCCGGCTCAAAGAAGTTCGTGGAAGTCGACCTTCTCGAAAAACCCCGACCCAAAAGACCATGACTTCCCGAGAACGAGTCCTGGCGACCCTGGATGGAAGAATTCCAGATAGAGTTCCCTGGGGCGAATTTGCCATCGACTTCGACACGGTTGAAAAAATCCTCGGCCACGAGACCTACCTCCGGGCAAAGGCGAAATCGAAAATTGCCTTCTGGGAAAAAAGGCACGCTGAAGTGGCCCAGAGTTATCGAGAGGACCACATCGAACTCCACCGCCGCCTTGAGCTCGACATAGTCACCTTTCCCATGGCGACATGGGAGATACCACCGCTGAGCGATGAGCCACCGCCCCGGCGCGTCGATGAGACGACGTGGGAGGATAGATACGGCCGGGTCTACAAGTATTCCTCGCTCACAGAAGATATCACCTGCGTGAAGGATCCCGTTGAAGAAGCCAGGCGCTATACGCTCGAAGAATTCCAAAAGGAGCCGGGCCAGCCCGCTCTCGACCCGCGCTCCTTTGAAATTCTCGATGCCGTCATCCTGGAGTTCAAGGGGAAAAAGTTCATCTGCGGGCCTTCAGCTGGCATCCCCGGCATCGTCTTCCTGGGAGGGTTAGAGAAGGGTTCGCTGGCCCTTCACGAAAACCCAGACTTCGTCCGAGCGGCGACCGATTATCTCGTCCTCGAGCAGAATGCAGCCGATGAAATCCTTATCCATCCCGGAGCGGACGCCGTCCTCGTGGCCCACGATTTTGGCCATAAGACAGGCCCCTTCCTCAGCCCGGCCATGTTTCGCGAATTCTTCCTCGAGGCCAACCGAAGCCGGGTGACAAGGCTCAAGGAAAAAGGGGGAAAAGTCTTCCTCCACAGCTGTGGCAACGTCAAATCCTATCTGGACTTTTTCATCGACATCGGTTTCGATGCTTACCAATCGATCCAGGCCTCCGCGAACATGGACATCTGCTGGCTGAAAAAAGAATACGGACATAAAATCACCCTCTGGGGAGGTGTCGCGCTGGAGAACCTGGTGAGCGGCACGGCTGAGGATGTCCGGCAGGATGTCCGCCGGGCCATGGCTTGCGCCAAAGCTGGCGGCCGGTTTATCCTCGGGACGAGCCACAGTGTCGCTGTCGGCAGCCGCTATGATAATTTTCTGGCCATGCTGGATGAATACCATAAGCTGGCTGACTATTAAGACAAACGCAATGGATAGTCTGCGCCTGCGCTCGGCAGAGCTCGGGAGAATCGCGTGACCAACCCGGTTCGACTTGTCCTCGTCGGGATGGGCGGCATGGGTTCGGTTTATCTGGACGAATTATTAAGGCATGAATCAAGAAGCAACTTCAGGCTCATCGGTGCTGTTGACCCCAAGCCGGAAAAATGTCCGCGCCTCGAAGAACTTCGCCGTCTCGGCATCCCCATCTTCCCGAGCCTCGAGGAGTTCTACCGTGCCCAAGACGCAGAACTCGCTATCCTTGCTTCGCCCATCCATCTCCACGCCCCACAGACATGCCTGGCTCTCGACAGGGGAAGCCATGTCTTGTGCGAAAAGCCTGTGGCGGCGACCATCCAGGAAGCCATAGCCATGCTCCAAGCCGAAAAAAAGGCAGGGAAGCGGGTTGCCGTCGGCTATCAGTGGTCGTTTAGCGACGCCGTCCAGAAGCTAAAAAAAGATATCCAGCTCGGCATTTTTGGCCGCCCGCGGCGGTTGAAATGCCTCTATCTCTGGCCTCGGGACCTCGCCTACTACCGCCGAAACGACTGGGCGGGAAGGAAGAAAGACAAGGTTGGGCGATGGGTCTTGGATAGCCCGGCGCATAACGCCATGGCTCACGACCTCCATAACATGCTCTACATCCTCGGCCCGACGCGAGAGACGAGCGCGCGACCCGCGAATGTCGAAGCTGAGCTCTACCGGGCCTTTCCGATCGAGAATTTCGACACCGCTGCTCTGCGCATCCTCACCGAGGAGGGCACGGAAATTCTTTTTTATGTCTCCCATGCCTCGGCTATGGACACGGGCCCGGTATTCGATTACGAATTCGAATTTGGACGCATCGAAACGAGAGGGAGGAATGCCCCCATCAAAGCACGGTCGGTCAAAGGAGAAATCATAGATTATGGGTCGCCTGATAGTCAACCGCTTAAGAAAATGTGGGATGCCCTGGACATGGCCAAGAGCGACACCCCGCCTGCCTGTGGAATTGAGGCGGCGACGAGCCAGACACTCTGCCTTAACGGCGCTCAAGAATCTATGCCGGAAATCGTCGATTTTCCCAGGACGCTCCTCCGCCATCGGCAAGAAGGTGATAAAATAACCATCACCGTGGAAGGCCTGGAAGAAGCTTTGATCAAAGCCTATGAGAAAAACCTTCTGCCCTTCGAGCTCGGCGTCAGCTGGAGCAAGAAAGGGAAGATCATCGACCTGACCAACTACCATTATTTCCCCAGCAAAGCCCAGTGATTATGGTCGTTCTTTTTCAACCCCCATCCTTCCCGCCAGCTGGCCGCACGCGGCCTGGATTTCCGAGCCCCGGGATTGACGGAGCGTCGCTTTGACCCCTTTTCCTCTAAGCCACTCCAAGAAAAGTCTTTTCCTTTTGGCCGGGGGTGGTTGGAAAGACAATCCGGCGACAGGGCTGCAAGGAATGAGGTTGACCTTAGCTTTGAGCCTTCGGGCTATGGAGGCTAAGCGATTAGCGTCTTCGACCGTATCATTGAGGCCGTCGATCAGGATATACTCGAGAGTCATCATCCGACCGGTTTCCCGGACATAATCCTCACAGGCCTTGAGAACCTCGGAGAGCGGATATTTTCGGCTGACGGGCAGGAGCTTGGAGCGCAGTTCCTCTCGCCCGGCGTGGAGGGAAAGGGAAAGATTCAGCTGAAGGCCGAGCCTCTTCAAGCGCTCGATTCCACGGATGATGCCGACGGTGGAGAGCGTGATACGGCGGGCGGCAATCCCCATCCCCCGGGAATCGTTCATGACCTCAATGGCCCTGATGACATTGTCACAATTATCGAGCGGCTCGCCCATGCCCATGAAGACGAAGTTCGTTAGAGGAAAATTGAGCTTGTCCCGAAGAAAAAGGACTTGATTGAGAATCTCGGACGGCCGCAAGTTCCGCTTGAACCCGGCCAGGCCGCTGGCACAGAAAGCGCAATGAAACTTGCATCCGACCTGGGTGGACAGACAAAGGGTGTTCCTTTCTTTGGCCGGGATGAGGACAGACTCAATAAAATTCCCATCGTTGAGACGAAAAAGAAATTTTTCTGTCCTGTCAGCAGCGACAAGTCGCTCGACGAGCTCGAGCGAGCCCAGGGCAAAATGCTCCTTGAGCTTGAGCCGGAGCGCCTTGGGAAGGTCGGTGAAGGCGTCGAACGACTTCGCTCCCCTCTTATAGAGCCAGTCAAAAAGCTGTCTGGCCCGATACGAAGGCTCACCCCAGGCACTGAGTTCGCGGCTCAGCTCGGCGAAGGAGAGGTCCCGGATATCTTGTTGTCCTCTCATTGGATGGTCACCATAAGCCAGAGGAGGAAGATGATGACGCCGACCAGAAGCCAGGTGCCCCCGAAACCGATAACGTCAGCCCGGCCGGGCTTCATGATTTCCCAGTGGGAGCGCGGCCAGACTTTTCTTCCTCGCCAGCGTTCAGGCTGTCGGGCTGCTTCCTCGACCGCTTCCTTGTCCAGCTCAGGAGTTGGCTGGACAGGCGTATGGATTTTGGCGAAAAAGCTGTCGAGCGCGGGCTGAGGCACTGGCCTGGTCAGCCAGCTGAGGATAAAAAGAAGGAAAAAGGGAAAGAGGGCATCAAAAAAGAATCGGGCGGCGACGAGCTGGGCCTTGGTGAAGCGGGTAAGGTCAATGCCCAACCAGCTCAAAACCCAGATTTCAGCTTCGAATCGGCCGATGCCGATCCGTGGCGAAGACGGGTCTTCAGGTCGGACGCGGGCAACCTTTTCATAAAAGATGGCCGCCGGCTCGATCACTTGGCGTTTAGCGATTTTTTCCCCGACCTGGCTGGCCCGACCAGCCCGAACATCTTCCTCGAGAGCCTCGGTCTGGACAACGATGACCCGCGGCTTCGTCTCTTCGAGGAAGGCTGGCCGTGTCCGGGCCCAATCCATCGTCTGAAACAGGTTGGGAATGATGGCGTAAATGGCAAAGCAGACGAAAATCTGGATGATCACTGCCCACTTGGTCAGGCGCCGCCAGAGAAAGCCGAGCCAGATCGAGGCGCCAAACACGGCCGGGAGCGAGATAAAGTATTTGAAAAGGTCGAGGAGATTGCCAACGAACACCGCCGCGCCGATCCCGCCGACGATGGTGATGGCGATGACCAGCCGGCCGACGTTGATGAGATGGCGATCCGATTTTGCCTTGACAAAAGGCTGGTAGAGGTTACGGATGAAGAGAGCGGAATAGGTCACCGAAGTGGCGGAAAGGGTGGACATGTTAGCGGCGAGGATGCCAGCCAGCATGAGGCCCACGGCGCCCGGGAAAAGGAGATGGAGAGTCATGTAGCCCCAGATGAGGTCGGGGTCATGGAGCTGCCCTTTGAACAGGCCGACGGCAATGAGCCCGGCCAGGGCCCAGAAAATCATCAGGAATCGCTTGAAGAACATGCCGCCGATCATCCCGAAGCGGGCCGTGTTCTCGTCCCTGGCCGAGCCGGCTGTCTGCATCATCGGGGCCGAAGCGATGATGGACACGAGGTTGGCCAAGACCATGGCCAGGATAGTGTACCAGGCGTATTCGCTCGTCGATACGGACCCAAAAAGCTTGAACATGGGGCCAGGGACGTGGGCATGAAGACCGGCAAAACCGCCGATTCGGCTCAGTCCCAAAGGGATGAGGAGGACAGAAAAAGTAATGATCAGGAATCCCTGGATGACATCCGTGAACACGGCTGCAACAAACCCGCCCAGCATGGTATAAATGGCCACGATAACGCCGTAGATGATGTAGACGATGAAGGGGTCAACGTAAGAGATGAAAGATTGGAGCTCGCCTTTCTTGAAGCGGTCGTTGAGTTCCTCATAACGCGCTCTTTCTTCGGCCGAAAGGCCGAGATGAAGCCGCTCTTTGAGTGCCTGATACTCGAGGAAGAGCTCGACACTCTCTTTCTCCGAAGCGGTGTAGAGCTCAGCCGGCTTGGGCGTCAAGGCCTGGACTGTTTTCCCGGCCACCATGAACCCGACGCCGCCCCCGACGATGGCCATGACCAGAGTGAAGACGGCAAAAGCAGCACCGAGAAACTTGCTCTGGAACCTTTCGGCGAAGAAATCGCCGACCGTGACGAGCCTCGAGCGGCGGTAAAAAGCGGTGGTAAACCAGTAGAACGGGGTGAGAAAGAGGACGAGGTACTGAATCCACATCCCCCCGATGCCCTGCCGGTAGACCTCCCGAGCGACGACCATGGCCTGGTCGGCATTGGTTGAATGCCCGAAGTTGAGGAAGAACTGGTAGAACTTGCCCAGACGGCGTCCGGCGATAAAAAACTCGCTCGTATCCTTGGCCCGACGCTGGGAGCGTCGCCCGAGCCAAAGGACAGCGACGATGTATAGAAGGACAATCGCCGCGTCCAAACCATGAAGGCCGAAAAGGGCCATGGACTGACCGTTTCCTTTTTTCGCCTTATTAAATACTCAATAGAGAAGGGTAGTCAAGCGAACGGGGATTATAATTTAGGCCCCGTATCCAGGAAGATGCTCTCAATTTTCTTGAAGAGCTCTTCGGATTTTAAGGGCTTGGCAATATAATCGTCCATCTCTGCTTCCAGGCATCGCTCGCGGTCTCCCTTGAGGGCGTGGGCAGTCATGGCAATGATGGGAATATGGGCGCCTGTCATTTTTTCTTTCAGGCGGATGAGCCGGGTCGCTTCAAAGCCATCCATGACCGGCATCTGGACGTCCATCAAAATGAGGTCAAACGAGCTTTTTTCCAGGGCAGCGAGGACCTCCTGACCGTTGTTGGCGACCGCGACCGTGTGACCCCGCCTTTCCAGAAGGTGGAGCGCAACTTTCTGATTGATGATATTGTCTTCGGCCAAGAGAATCCTCAGACGGCGCTTTGCCTCGCGGATAGAATGTCGGGTGATGAGAACACGATGTTGCTTATCCTGGATCGAGCGGCTGAGGGCAAGGAGAATAGCCTCGAGGAGCTCGGATTGTCGGATCGGCTTGGTCAGGTACGCAGAAATGCCCAGCTTTCGACAGCGAGCGGCATCTCCCTGAACGCCCATGGAGGTCAACATCATGATCACGGTGCTGGACAGGGTTTTGTCTTTCTGGATTTCTTCCGCCACGGCGAAACCGTCCATCTCGGGCATCTGAGCATCGAGGAGGACCAAGCCAAAAGGAACTCCTCGTTGCTCCGCCTGCCTTAAGAGGTGGAGAGCCTCTCTGCCGCTCGCTGCCTCAACCGGTCTCATCTGCCAGCCGGTGAGAACCTGTCGAAGGATTCGGCGGTTGGTCGAATTGTCGTCAACGATGAGGACAGGCAGGTTATGGATGGTTTCCATTTCCACGGGAACCATTTTCTCGGCGGACGGCTGCTGAAGGCTGAAACAGGCTGTGAAATGGAATGTGCTCCCTTTTCCCACCTCGCTTTCCACCCAGATGGTGCCGCCCATGAGTCTAACCAGCTGGTAGGAAATGGCCAGGCCAAGCCCCGTGCCGCCGTACTTGCGCGTCATCGAGCTATCCGCCTGGACAAAGGCATCGAAAATAACCTGCTGCTTGGCCGGAGGGATACCTATCCCTGTATCTTTCACGGCCAGGTGGACAAAAACCTCTGTGGCTGTTCTCGATTCCTCCTCGACGGAAACTATCACCTCGCCACGCTCGGTAAATTTAATCGCATTACTGATGAGATTGTTGATAACTTGACGCAAACGGCCGGGGTCCCCGATGACGTCTTCTGTCAAGTCAGGGGGAATCTGAACGATGAGCTCCAACCCCTTCTGGTGAGCCTGCAGGGCAAATGGGGATACCGCGCACTCGATGGCGTCGCGCAAGTTGAAGGGGATGCTCTCCAGCTCAATCTTTCTTGCCTCAATCTTGGAAAAATCGAGCATGTCATCGAGAAGCCTCATCAGGGACTGAGCGGAGTCATTGATGGCGTTCAAGTACTCAAGCTGCTCCGCGGTGAGCTCCGTGCTCAAGGCCAGCTCGGTCATGCCCAGTATGCCGTTCATCGGCGTACGGATTTCATGGCTCATGTTGGCCAAGAAGTTACTCTTGGCCAGGCTCGCGGCTTCAGCCTTCCGCCGAGCCAGGATGAGCTCGGTTACATCGATGATGTTGAGCAAAACCCCATCGTATTCGCCCCGACAGTAGATGGGCTGGAAGCGGATGACTGTCTCGAGGTTGCGGAGCCGCTTTTGAACGATGACAGGCGGGGAATCCGGGGTGAGCTTGAACGCCCGAATCGTTTTTTCCATTTCTTCTGGCTCGAGTTCAAGGTCGATATCAACGACATTTTTTCCAAGAAACTCGGCCCTATCCCTGCCCATGAGCGAGCAGAAAAAGCCGTTCACCTCGATAATTCGCCCGGCCGCATCAGCCAGGATCACTCCCTCTTCCATGCCCGAGATCATGGCCGAGAGCTTGGCGGCTTCTTTCTGGATGGATTCTTCAGCCCGCTTGCGCTCGGTGATGTCCCGATAAATCGCGTAGAGGGCGATCACCTTTCCGCTGACGCAAATGGGCGAAACGAGAAGGGAAACATGGATTTCACTCCCATCCTTACGCCGCCGCACGGTTTCAAGGGCCACGCTTTCCCCTTCTAAAGCCTTCCGGGTCAGGGAGGTGGCACGGTCATAATAGTTCTGTGAGGCGACAAGGTTATCGATTGATTTCCCCAGCGCCTCTTCAGTGGTATAGCCGAAGATCTTGGTGAATTCAGGGTTTATCCTGAGCACTCGACCCTGCAAATCGGTGATGACGATGGCTTCCTGAGCGCTTTCAATCAGCTGATCGAGGTAGGCCTTTTCGGTCTGGAGTTTATCCTGGGCGACCTTCATGTCGGTGATATCCTCGAGCGCCCCCTCATAATAGAGGACCCTGCCCCGTCGATCTCGGACAATCCGGGCGCTCTCGCGGACCCAGATAACCTTCCCGTCCCGGCGTCGGTACTGAACCTCAAACCCTTTGACCACACCCCCCTCTTCCATCAGGGCTTGCCATCTTTTCCGATCCGCCGGGTCAAGATAATCGTCGACGAAGTTTCGGCTCAGGAAATCATTCAGGCTGGGATAGCCCAGGATGTCGACGATGGCCAAGTTCCCGTCTATCCTCTGGCCTTCCGGCGTCGAGCGGTAAAGTCCGATGGGCACACCGTCAAAAAGATTCCTCAACTCCTGCCGACTTTCCAACAAAGCTTCCTCGGCTTGCTTTCGCGCCGTAATATCCCTGAAGACCTGGATCAGCTTGACCACAGAGCCCCTCTTATCTAAGACGGGAGAAGTGACAACGGAAAGGTACTGGCCTAACGACGGGACGAAGTCCTCTCCAGTCAGGGGCTTTTTGGTTTTGATGGCTTCCTTAGCTGGACAATCTGGGCAGGCCTTTCTTCGATTGTAAAAAAGAGAAAAACACTTCTTCCCGAGGAGCGATTTTGTTCTCTTCTTTTTTGTCCATTTCTCAGCCGCCCTGTTCGCCTGGATGATGGTCAGATTCTTATCTAAGACGATGATCATGTCCTCAATGGCCTGGAAAAGATTTTCCAGGTCATTTTTCGTTTCCAGGAGCTCTTCGTTGGTCGAACGGAGCTCCTCATTCACCGTCCTCAACTCCTCGTTGGAAGCCCTGAGCTCCTCGCTGGCGGCTTCGAGCTCTTCATTCATGGCCTTGAGCTCTTCTTCTGAAGCACTCAGCTTTTCATTCAATGACTTCATTTCGAGGTGCTTGTGGAGGAGGTTTTTCCGGATCATTTCAATGTCCAGGGAGAGTCTCTGGATCGACTTGGCATCCTGGCCGAGAATGAGAAAAAGTTGCTCAAGGCTCTTGGTCTCGCCAGGGAGTCCCTGTCTTATCTTTCCCTTCATCGTTTTTTTGGTCAAAGCCATACCGAGGACATCCTCCTAAGAGACCCTTTCGTAGATGCGATATGGAGGCGAGAGGCTGCGGAAGCGCTTTTCCTCCTCGAGCGATTCGGATTGGCCTAAGACGAGAATCCCTCTCGGCTTCAACGAAGCGTGGATTTTCCTGATCAGGCGCAACCGCCCTCTGGCCAGGATAAAAATCAGAACATTGCGACAGAGAACGAGATGGAAGGTGCCTGGAATTCCATCCTGGAGGAGGTCATGACGGCGGAACCGGACCATGCGCCGAACCGGCTCGGCGACGATGAATCCCTCGTTGCTTCGGGATAGCAAATATTTTTTCCTGTAATCTTGAGGAATGGACCTGACATCTGATTTTGAATAGCATCCTTGCCTGGCCTGGTGGAGGATGGGTTGACTGACGTCAGTGGCCAAAATAGAAATGGCCACATCGATGGCCATCCTTTGACGGAGCTCCTCGAGAATCATAGCCAGGGAATAAGGCTCCTGTCCCCTTGAACAGGCAACAGACCAGACCCGAAGCCGCTTCCCGGGTTCGCTGGCAGCCCGTCTCAGAAGGTCGGGCAAGACTTTTTTTTCGAGATAACGGAAGACTTCGCGGTCCCGGAAAAAATCGGATACGTGGATGAGTAAGCTATGGATAAAGCTATAATTTTCCGAGGCATCCTTCTTCAGCCGGGCCAAGTATTCTCGGTAGTTTCTGGAATTGGTTCGAACAAGCCGCCATCCCAGCCGTCTCTCGAGGGTAGAAGGACGATAGTGCCGGGCGTCGAACCCGGTGACTCTGTAGATATGCTTCAAAACCCTGTTCAAATCCGCCTCTGCACCCATGGGTCAAACTCCAGCGCCCCGCTCAGAAATTCTAAGAGATGGTCGGCCGAGCCTACAATCCCCTTTGAAAGTGAATAGGAGGGTGATCTTTTGAGGCCTTAGGTCACCGCCAGGGGGGAGGAAGTCGGACTGCTCTTCCTCCCATTTAAGCAAATGGACATCATCATGAATTATTATGGCCTGACGGGGAAAATGGCCTCTCTCGCGATTCAAGCACGCTCAAAGCCCTGTTCGGCTTGGGCGATCCTCGGCGAGAGATCATAAACCTTTGAACGCGACAGGACCCATCGGGTGGCTCGATCGGCCATTTGAGGGTCGGCTTCTTGATTTGACAGCTCCGCCGAGTTCTGGTAGGTTGGCCAGAAGCAATTTCCATGCGGTCAGACGGCCAACGTCTTTTCTGGCTCGGAAGCATCCTTTTCTTCTGCTCCCTCATCCTCTTCGGCTTGGCAGCCTGCTCGGGGCGAACAGCCCAGAAAAGCCAAGCCCTCCAGATTGCCGTCATCCCTAAAGGCATGACCCACGAGTTCTGGAAAGCCATCCATGCGGGAGCGATGAAAGCCGGTGGGGAAACAGGTGTCGAGGTCATCTGGAAAGGGCCTCACAAGGAAGACGACCGTGAAGCTCAAATCGCCGTCGTCGAAGACATGGTCGCCCGTCGCGTCGACGGCATCGTGCTCGCTCCCCTCGACGACCAGGCGCTCGTGCGACCGGTCGGGGAGGCGCGAGCCGAGGGAATTCCGGTCGTCATCATCGATTCTCCGCTGCGCAGCAACGACTACGTGAGCTACGTGGCGACCGACAACTATAAAGCCGGCGTCCTGGCCGCTCGGCGGCTGGGAAGCCTTCTTGCTGGGGAAGGGAAAATTTTCCTCATCCGCTGCCACGAGGGCTCGGCCAGCACCACCCTGCGCGAGCAAGGTTTCGTGGAGACAATCCAAAAAAATTTCCCCGCCATCGAGTTCCTTGCCAAAGACTTATACGCGGGGGTGACGACAGAATCGGCTTATCAGACGCTCGATAACCTCCTCAGCCGTTTCTCCGAGGTGGATGGCCTCTTTTGTCCGAATGAATCGACGACTTTTGGCGCTCTGCGAGCTCTCGAGGACAGAGGGCTGGCCGGCCGGGTAAAGTTTGTCGGGTTCGATAGCTCCCCCAAATTGGTGGATGGGCTGCGTCAAGGACACATCCATGGCCTCGTTCTCCAGAATCCCTTCCTCATGGGATATCTGGGAGTAAAAACCATTGTCTCCCATATTCAGGGCAAACCTGTTCCCCGTCAAATCGATACCGGCGAGACTCTCGTCGGGCGGGAGAACATGGACCTCCCTGAAATCCAAGCCCTTCTTTTCCCCTCCCGCCAAGCTCATTGACCGGCACAGCAACTTTGTCGTTTTCTCCGAGATGGAGTTCCTCTTTTGACCTCTCGAGCCCGCTATGGATGCTCACGGGCTACGCTCAGTGCCTTGTTGCTATGGGAAAGCCCCGCCTGGCCAATTCACTTTAATTTTGCTCTCTAAACTGGATGAGCGCTGGGGGCAGGGATATTCACACTCGGTATAGCTTAATCACATCGTAGTAAGTCTGTTTGACGTCCCGAAGGAGGTCGGGAACGGGCAGGTGATATTTGCAGGTCTCGATACAGAGTCCGCAGCGGTCGCATTTTTCAATTTTATCCATCTCGTTGAGGTACTTGAACTTCCCCTTGTTTTCGATAAGCGTTAAGAAAAACCCGTTGCGCCGAAGGAACAAAGGGAGCAGGAGAAGGGAGGTATAGGGGACTCCCTGGGGACACGGCTTGCATTGGTAGCAAACGCGGCAGAGGCGGTAGTACCAGTACTTTTTTTCTTCGGCCAGGAACTCCCGTTCGGTCTCATTAAGGGGAGTGAACTCCCTCATCACTCTCGCGTTCTGGATGACCTCATCGGTTTGCCACATCCCGGGTACGACCACATCCACGGGATGCTCCAAAATCCACCGCAAGCTCAGCTCATGCTGATTGAGGAAGCAACCGGCAAAAGGCTTAATGGCGGCAAAGCCGATGTTGAGTCTCTTGGCTGTTGGGAGGAGGTCTTCGAGCGCGTCGTCGAAAACAAAGTTGAAAATCATGATGACCAAGTCGATGTCGCCGCCCTTGATGATCTCGGTAAATTGGTCCGAGCGATGGCCACTGATGCCGATGAACCTGATTTTTCCCTTTTGCTGGGCTTTTTTGAGGGCCTCCATGGCCCCGCCCGGTCCGATGACTGTTTTCCACTCTTCGTCCTGCATCAAAGAGTGGAAACAGTAAACATCGATATAATCCGTCTGGAGCGCCTTCAGACTCTGGTCGACACTCGATTCGATCTTGGCTGTCCGGTCCATCGCTTTGGTCACGAGAACAAACTTGTCGCGGCGCCCCTTGATCGCCTCCCCTACCCACTCTTCGGATAGACCTCTCCTGTAACCCCGGGCGAGGTCTATGTAGTTGATTCCCAGCTCTTCAGCCTTCCGGACAACCTCGATGGCTTGGTCGCGCGGGGCACGGAAAAGGGGGATGGTTCCCAGCCCGATGGGCGCCACCTTGAGATTCGTCCGACCGAGGACCCGGGGTTCCAGAGCTCGGCCCGGACTACAGGTTGTAGCGGCAATTTCAGCGCTCTTCACATTGCGACCAAACAGTGCTCCCGCCGAAAGTATTCCGGCACCCTTCAAGAATTTTCTTCTGGCCTCAGAAATTTGATTCTTGGGGCCTTTCCTCTCCGTGCTCATGGCCTACCTCGATACCAATTTTTCAGGTTTTATATCCCACCGTCCAGTGGCTTGTCAAGAAACTCCGCTGGCAGCGCGCGTCGGGAGGACCAAATCTTTAGGGGGCGCGAATAATATATCTAAGATAACACGAATTGACCCCTAACGTTTTGCTGCTTCGAAGCCCGCAGGTTGACTTCGTTTTTTTGGGAAGCTATATTACGATGACG
>CAYUKK010000227.1:0-25617 GCA_964445305.1 uncultured Eubacteriales bacterium | reverse complement strand
TGGCCCGAAATTGCCGATAGAAGCACCCGACGGGTCCTGTCGTGGTTCACCCCCGGCCAGGCTCGGAGTTGGGATTGCGAAGCCCGCTCGTTTCCCCAGCGAGGAAACTCGCTCCGACTCAGCCTTCGCTCTTCTCTCGCTTCGCTCGAGAAACCATGCCCGCTCAGGCTTCGACGGGCTTTCTCACCCCAACCCCTCGCCTGTTTCCCTTGGCATCAAATGCTCGGGTCGGCGGGGGGCCCCCGAACCACGCCACCCCTCGGGTGCACTCGCTATCGTGATAATTTGTTACAAGATGAAGCACTTTCGCTTGATGATAATTCTCTATTGGCAAATTTGGGGGTGGAGGAGGAGTGGCACTTTAAGTGAGAGTTGGCTATAATATAGCGTTTTATTCTTCGATTGACGAATTCCTAAGAAAAGGAGGCTCTGGATGAGCAATGGAACTTTCGAGCCCCGCCTGGTCGGCTTCCTATGCAACTGGTGCTCTTACACGGGAGCAGACCTCGCCGGTACAGCCCGGATGACCTATGCCCCCAACCTGCGCATCATCAGGGTCATGTGTAGCGGCCGCGTTGACCCCCAGTTTGTCTTAAAAGCCTTTCGGGAGGGAGCGGATGGCGTTCTCATCTCCGGCTGTCATTTCGGAGATTGTCACTACAAGGAAGGCAATTATAAAACCATGCGACGCGCCAAGCTCCTTTCCAAAATGCTGGAGCAATTTGGAATCGAAAAAGAGCGGTTCCGGCTGGAATGGGTGTCGGCGTCGGAAGGGGTAAAATTTCAGCAGGTCTGCAACGAATTCACCGAGCAGATCCGAAAATTAGGCCCTCTCCACCTTGCCACCAAGGGAGGCAAACATGAGCAACCCCAAGCCTAAGGTCGCTTTCTACTGGTGCTCCTCTTGCGGCGGCTGCGAGGAATCTATCGTCGACCTGGCCGAGGATATTCTCAAGGTCGTGGCGGCCGTCGATATCGTTTTCTGGCCCGTCGCTCTCGACTTCAAGAAAAAAGACGTCGAGGCCATGCCCGACGGCTCCATCGCCGTTAGCTTCATCAACGGCGCCATCCGGCTGAGCGAGCAAGAAGAAATGGTCAAGCTCCTGCGTCGAAAATCTCAGCTCGTCGTCGCTCATGGTGCCTGCTCGCATCTGGGAGGAATTCCTGGGCTGGGCAATTTCTGGAATCGCGAAACAATTTTTCGGCGTGCTTACCTGACGACGCCCTCGACCCAAAACCCAGAAAAGGTCGTTCCCCAGGAAAAGACAATCCTCGACGGAAAAGAGCTCACCCTCCCCGAGTTTTTCGACACCGTCTACGCCCTCGATCAGGTTATCGACGTTGATTATTATCTGCCGGGCTGCGCGCCACCGCGAGACCTCATCCTCAACGCTGTGACCGCTATCCTCGAAGGCAAGCTCCCTCCCAAGGGAGCTGTTCTCTCGCCCAATAAGAGCCTTTGCGACGACTGTGACCGGAACGCGAGCAAGCCGGAAAAATTGACCATCAAGGAAATCAAACGGCCCTGGGAAATCATGCTCGACCCGGAGAAGTGCTTCCTCGCTCAGGGAGTCATCTGCATGGGCCCGGCAACGAGGACAGGATGCGGCGAGCGCTGCATTGAGGCGAACATGCCCTGCCGGGGGTGCTTCGGCCCCACCGACCAAGTCTATGACCAGGGCGCCAAGTTCCTCTCCGCCCTCGCCTCAATCCTCGAAACCGTCGACGAGAAGGAAATGGATAAGATCGTCCAGACCATCGTCGACCCGGCCGGAACTTTCTACCGTTTCAGTCTCCCCAAATCCATCTTGCAGCGGAGACGCATGGAGGCAATCCGATGAGCCAAAGAATCACCATCGACCCCATCACCCGGCTCGAAGGCCATGGAAAGATTGAAATCTTCCTCGATGATAAGGGGGATGTCGAACGGGCCATCCTCCAGATTCCTGAACTTCGCGGCTTCGAACAGTTCGCCGTCGGCCGACCAGTCGAAGAGATGCCCCGTATTACCCCCCGCATCTGCGGCGTTTGCCCGACGGCCCACCACATGGCCTCGACCAAAACCGTGGACGCCGTTTTCCATGTCGAGCCGACCCCGACGGCCAGGAAAATCCGCGAACTCATCTATAACACCTTCATGATGGAGGACCACACCCTCCACTTTTTCTTCCTCGGCGGGCCGGACTTCGTCGTCGGTCCCCAGGCGCCAGCGGCCGAGAGGAATATCCTCGGCGTCATTGGCAAAGTCGGCCTGGAAATAGGCGGGAAGGTTATCCGGGTGCGGCGAGAATGCCGGGACATCATCAACTACCTGGCGGGCAAGGTCATCCATCCAGTCTGCGGCCTGCCCGGTGGTGTCTCCAAGGGCCTGGACGAAGAGCACAGGGTTCAGTTCCTCGAGACGGCCAAGTTCGCCGTCGAATTCGCCCAGTTCGCTTTACAGATTTTCAACGACGTCGTCCTCAAGAATAAAGAATATGTCGACCTCGTTGTCGGAGACGCTTATAAAATCAAGACCTATTATATGGGTCTTGTCGACGACAAGAACAAGGTCAATTTCTACGATGGAGCCGTCCGCGTCGTCACGCCAGACGGGAAAGAGTTTGCTAAGTTCAGACCCAATGAATACCTGGAGCACATCGCCGAGCACGTCGAGCCCTGGAGCTACATCAAGTTTCCATTCCTGAAAAAGGTCGGCTGGAAAGGGTTCGTCGAAGGGGTGGATTCGGGCGTTTATCGAGTCGCTCCCCTGGCCCGGTTAAACGCTTCCGATGGCATGGCCACTCCTTTAGCTCAGGCTGAGCACGATCGCATGTACGAGACCCTCGGCGGGAAGCCCGCGCACAATACCTTAGCTTTCCACTGGGCCCGTTTGATCGAGGCTCTCCAGGCGGCTGAAGCGATGGTTATGCTCCTCGAAGACAAGTCCATCACCGATACGAATATCCGCAACATACCCACGGCGACGCCAACCGAAGGGGTGGGGATTGTCGAAGCCCCTCGAGGAACGCTCATCCACCACTACAAGACCGATGACAAGGGCATCGTCGAGGAGGCGAACCTCATCGTCGCCACCGTTAACAATTCAGCAGCCATCAACATGTCCATCGAGAAAGCGGCCAAAACTTTCATCAAGGGCGGGAAGGTATCGGAGGGACTCCTCAACTTGGCAGAAATGGCCTTCCGTCCTTATGACCCCTGCCATGCCTGCGGAACGCACGCTCTGCCTGGTGAGATGCCCCTCATCATCAACATTTACGACCACAACCGGGAGCTCATCCGCCAACTGAAAAGATGAGAAGAACGAGGAAGAACGGTCAGGGAGCCGTTCGCTTATTTTCTTGAGGGTGTTAACGCTTTAAAATAGAGTTAGGCCCAAGATAACCAGGCCAAGGATACAAATGCACCTCCCGCGATTTTCTTTGCAGACAAAACTCATCCTCAGCTTCCTCGTCGTCATCGCCTTCGGCGGCCTGATCTCCCTTTTTTTTGGCCAGCGCCTGGTGAAGAACACGCTCATCCAGCAGGCTCAGAGCAAAGTCAACCACGACCTGGCCTCAGCCTGGATGGTCTTCAATGAGAAGCTCAACGACATCAAGGATATCATTAGCTTGACCGCGGCCCGGGAAAGTCTCCACGAGGCCATCAAAGGCAATCGAATGGACATTCTTCTCCGCTATCTTAACCGGGTCCGGAATCAATATGGCCTGGACATCCTGACTCTCACCGATAGTCGCGGTCGGGTCATCGTGCGGACGAGGAATCCGGAAGTCATCGGGGATGATGTTTCCAGCGACGAAATCGTCAGCTATGCTTTTCAGCCCAACATCCTCGCCTTCGCCCAGATTATTCCTCGCCATGAGCTCCTCAAAGAAGGGGAAGACTTGGCCCAGAGGGCTTATATGGAATTCATTCCCACGCCCAAAGCGGCTCCGCGTCCCGAGGACAGAGAAACGAGCGGTATGATGCTCAAGGCGGCTGCCTCCGTCATCAATGAAAATGATGAGCTCCTCGGGGTCCTTTATGGCGGCATTCTCCTCAACCGGAACTATGAGATCGTCGACCGGATCAAGGAGACCGTCTTCCGGGGAGAGAAATACAAGGGCTTGGAGACGGGCACAGCGACCATATTCCAGGGTGATTTACGCATCTCGACCAACGTCCTGGACCCTCAGGGCCAGCGGGCCATCGGCACTCGCCTTTCCGAAGAAGTGAAAAGAGCCGTTCTCGACGAGGGCAAATCGTGGAACGACCGGGCCTTTGTCGTTAAAGACTGGTATATTACGGCCTATGAGCCGATTAAAAATATCGAGGACAAGATCATCGGCATCCTTTACGTCGGGACGCTGGAAAAACCTTATATCGATATCGCTAACCGGGTCATGCTGACCTTCACCCTCCTTGCGTCCCTGTGCGTCGTCTTTCTCCTCATCATCCTCTATTTTTCGACAACGAGCATCATCAAGCCTTTGCAACGGCTCGTTCTCGCCACCCAGGCAATCGCCCGGGGAGACCTCGACCACAGGGTGGAGATCCATTCCAGCGATGAGTTAGGGGTTCTGGCCGCTTCCTTCAACCAGATGACCGAGAAGCTCAAAGCAGCCAACACAGAACTCCTCGAGTGGGGAAAAACCTTGGAGAAAAAAGTCCAGGAACGAACAAGAGAGCTCATGGAGATGCAGGCGCATCTCATCCAGTCCGAAAAGCTGGCTTCGCTGGGCAAATTAGCGGCCGGAATCGCCCATGAGATCAACAACCCGCTGGGCGGCATTCTTATTTACAGTCACCTCCTCCTCGAGGACGCAAAAAAGGATAGCCCCCAGGCTGAAAACCTGAGGAAAATCGTCAAAGAGACCACCCGCTGTAAGGACATCGTCAAGGGCCTCCTCGAGTTTGCCAGGCCCAAGGAGCCGGAGATGGCGCCAGCCAACATCAACGACATTATCGATAAAGCCCTGGGCATCTTCGAGAGACAGGCGCTCTTCCAGAACATCCGGATTGAGAAAAACTATGCCGAGCTTCCCCGGATAGTCGTCGATGCCGGGCAACTCCAGCAGGTCTTCGCCAACATCATCGTCAACGCGGCTGAGGCCATGGAGGGAAACGGTGTTCTGGCCATCCGGACCTCCCTCGATGCCAAAAATGATTGTCTGAGAATCGATTTTGCCGACACCGGCCACGGCATCCGGGAAGAGGATTTGCCTCGGCTTTTCGAACCTTTCTTCACCACCAAAGAAGTAGGCAAAGGAACAGGGTTGGGGCTCGCCATTAGCTACAGCATCGTCCAGAAGCACCAGGGCTCGATCGAGGTTCAGAGTGAATTGGGCAAGGGGTCTGTTTTCACCGTCGTTCTGCCCTTGAAAAGAAAAACTCCCGATGAAAGAACCAGCTAATATCCTCATCATTGACGACGAGGAATCCATCCGCGATTCCATGAGCCAGGTCCTCAGGAAGGAGGGCTGCGCCGTCAGGACGGCCGTCGAAGGCAAAGAGGGGCTGAAGCTTTTTAATCAAGAAACGTTCCACGTCGTCTTCCTCGACCTCAAGCTGCCGGGCATTCCAGGAATGGAGGTCCTGGGCAAAATCAAGGAAGCAAGCCCCGAGACGCCGGTCGTCATCGTCACCGGTTACGCCTCAATCGAGTCGGCGGTCGAAGCAATGAAAAGGGGCGCTTTTGATTACATGGCCAAGCCCTTTACCCCTGAAGAGCTCCGCGTCGTTACCCGGCGGGCGCTCGACGGTCGCAGGCTCCTCTTTGAAAACATCTATCTCCGTCAGGAGCTCGAAGCTCAAAAAGAATTCGAGATGGTCGTTGGCCGCAGTCAGGCCATGCGCGAGGTGCTTGATTTGGTGCGGCGGGTGAGCCCGACAGAATGCACGGTTCTCATCACCGGCGAAAGCGGCACTGGCAAGGAGCTCATCGCCCGCGAAATCCACCGCCACAGCCTGCGCTCCCGAGCGCCGTTTGTCGTCGTTGACTGCGGAGCGCTCGTCGAAACGCTTTTCGAGAGCGAGCTTTTCGGTCATGTGAAGGGCTCTTTCACGGGAGCTCATGAGACCAAACACGGTCGCTTCGAGGTCGCCGACGGAGGAACGATTTTCTTCGACGAGATCAGCAACATCGGCCTCAACATCCAGGCCAAGCTGTTGCGCGTCATCCAGGAAAGGGAAATCACCCGTATCGGGTCGAGCAAGCCGATAAAGGTGGATGTCCGGATTCTGGCCGCGACCAATGAAAACCTGGCCGAAGCGGTGAGAAAGGGAAAGTTCAGGGAGGACCTCTTCTATCGGTTGAGCGTCGTGCCCATTCATCTTCCCCCCCTTCGCGAGAGAAAAGAGGATATTCCCCTCCTCGTTGAACATTTCCTCCGGAAATACAACAAGAAGGCCAAAAAGAATATCACCAGCATTTCTGCCCGGGCGATCAAAGCCCTGACCGAATACGATTGGCCGGGAAACATCCGGGAGCTCGAAAATACCATCGAAAGGGCAGTCGTGCTTTCCAAGAGTAACGGCATCGATATCGAAGACTTGATGTACCACGGGATCAGCGCCGCATCCGAGGTACCTGGTATCCTGGCTGGAAAATACAAAACCCTGGAAGAGATGGAAAAAGACTACATCCAGGCTGTCCTCTGGGCTCAGTCCGGAAACAAAAGCCGCGCCGCCGCCATTTTGGGCATCGACAGGAAAACACTATGGGCCAAAATCAAGAAATACAAATTAGCCACGGTGCAGCCTGAGGGCCGTCGCCATTGACCCCAT
Source organism: uncultured Eubacteriales bacterium (assembly GCA_964445305.1). Taxonomy (GTDB): domain Bacteria; phylum Acidobacteriota; class Aminicenantia; order Aminicenantales; family UBA8522; genus CAYUKK01. The sequence goes on along the minus strand of CAYUKK010000227.1, from coordinate 18,852 downwards.
GGGTGAGGCAAAATGCCACTGTCGTCCTTGAGTTCAAGGCCTGACCGTTGAAGATAACTGCGATTTATCTCATAGATAATCAATAAATTAGACCCAAATCCCGGACGGCACTCCTACCCCAGTTTCGGCACAAATCTTGCAATCAACTTCTACTTGATTGTGGAATTTTTCTTATTATGATAAAAGGAGAAAGTCATCAAAATCCGGCCAGGAAATCCTTGATCAGGGCAAAGACGAAAGGGGCTCCTGGTCGATAAAAGGACGGCGAGCATGAAGATCATCAAACTCCCGAGGAAAAACCTGTTTCCTTTTCTCGAGGCTATCTCTGAGGATGTGGAGCTTTGGGCGCCCGTGGCCAAGGGAGATAAGTTCATCTTTGACCAAATCAGCGATTTCTCACGGATTGCCCTGGACGCCACCCGGACGATCATCCCCCCGAAGAAAATCATGGTTCCAGCCCGGTTCACCATGTTCCACTTCAGCGAGAAAGGCTATCGGGAAGACCTCAGCCACGTCTGTGACAGAATCCTCTTTGGCGTTCACCCGTGCGACATCCACGGTCTTCTCATCCTGGACAAGCTCTTTGAGCAAGTCTATCCCGACCCCTACTTCCTTAAGCCCCGGAAAAAAACCTTGATTCTTGGGCTTTCCTGCTGGCCCGACGAACACTGCTTCTGCAAGTCAACCCACACCCACATCATCCAGGAAGGCTACGACCTCTTTTTCACCGACCTCAAGGATTATTTTCTGGTCTGGATTGGCTCCAGCCGGGGCGATGACCTCATCCGTCTCGCCCCTCATCTCTTCAGCGAGAACCTGGCCGAAAAAGATATCCAGAAGTATATCGCCTGGCAGGATGAAAGGGACAAGGCCTTCCAGACAGAAATCAACTTCATCCGCATGCCCGATTTGATGGAGCTCAACTACAACTCGCCCTTCTGGGAGGAAGTTGGCGCCGCCTGTCTCGCCTGCGGCTCCTGCAGCATGGTCTGTCCTACTTGCAACTGCTACAACGTCTCTGACAGGGAATTCCTCGGAGGAAAGCCCGGGCAACGCCTCCGTCACTGGGATTCCTGCACCCTTCCCGAGTACTCCGAGGTGGCTGGCGGCGAAAACTTTCGAGAAAAGAAGTCCCAGCGCCTCAAACTCTGGTACACCCACAAACTCCAGGCCTATGTCTCCAAGTACGGCAAGCCGAGCTGCGTCGGCTGCGGTCGCTGCCTGGTGACCTGCCCCGTCCAGATTAACGTTAAAACCATCGCCAACGCCCTGGAGGGGCAAACCCCAGAGGCTTTCTGGAAAAGCCTGGCCAAGGAGGTGACGAGATGAAAGCCCAGGATCACAATAAAGCTCTGGCTGGTGTCAACCCTTTTACACCCGAGCCAGCCCGGATTGTCCGCACTTACCACCTTACTGAGGACGTCAAGTTTTTCCAGGTCAGGCTTGTCGAAATGGACAAAGCCCTCGCCTTCAACTACAAGCCCGGGCAGTTTGCCATGATTTCCGTCCTGGGGGCGGGGGAAGCTCCCTTTTCCATCTCCTCGACGCCTTCGCGGCCGGGCCTGCTCGAGTTTTGCATCCGGCGGGCAGGAACCGTCACCAACGCCCTTTTCCGCCTGAAGGAAAACTCGCTCCTCGGACTCCGCGGCCCTTACGGCAATGGCTTTCCCGTGGAGGCGATGCTGGGGAAGGATATCCTCATCGTCGTTGGCGGTCTGGGGGCAGCTCCCCTGCGCTCCGTCCTCCTCTACTGCCTGGACAACCGTGACTTGTTTGGCCGGGTCGCCGTTCTCTATGGCGCCAAGCGTCCAGCGGAGATGATATTCCGTGAGGAATACTTCGACCTCAAGCAAAGGGGTGACCTCGAATGCCACTTGGCTGTCGACGCCGATGATACCGGCAAGTGGACAGAAAAAGTCGGTGTCGTCACCACTCTCTTCCCGCATCTCCAGAAAATTGATTCGCCGAACACGTACGCTCTTGTCTGTGGCCCACCGGTCATGTACAAGTTCGTCATCAAAGAGCTCATCAAGCTGAACATTCCCAAGAATCAGATCTTGATGACCTTAGAGCGACGGATGAAATGCGGCGTTGGCAAATGTGGCCATTGCGCTATCGATTATATCTACACCTGCCTCGACGGCCCGGTTTTCACCTACTGGGATGTCATCCACATGCGAGAACTCATCTAAGGAGGAGACGATGGACCAACCCAAGCTCAAAATCGGCATCTATGAGCTAACCGGTTGTGCCGGCGACGCTCTCCTGATCATCGATTGCGAAGAGGAGCTCATCAACATCTTCAAAGCTGCCGACATCGAGGCTTTTCTCATGGCCAAAAGCGACAACCGCCACGGCGAGTTGGATGTCGCCCTGGTCGAGGGCTCGGTCAGCACGGAAAAAGAGAAGGAGGAGCTCCTGGACATCCGAAAAAGGGCCAAGGTCCTCGTGGCTATCGGCAACTGCGCCTGCGTCGGAGGAATCCAGGCCTCCTTCTTGGACAGGAAGGAGTGGGAAAAGAACCTGAAGAAAGTCTACGGGAATGTGGACTTCACTCATAATAAGCCAGCCCACAGCCAGCCCATCGACGCTTTCGTTCATGTCGACTACTATCTCCCCGGCTGTCCTATCGGCAAGGAGCAGTTCCTCTCGACTTTCGCCCGGATGCTTGGCGGCAACCCGCCTGAGCTCTACCGCTTCCCCGTCTGCGTCGAGTGCAAATGGAACGAGAACGATTGCCTCCTCAACAAGAACATCCTGTGCCTGGGTCCACTGACGTTGGCCGGTTGCGGCTCGGTTTGCCCCAACCACAACGTCCCCTGTTTTGGCTGCTGGGGTCCGACCGAGGAAGCCAACTGGACCTCCGAATATTACCTTCTCCTCGAAAAAGGCTTTGACCCGGAGCTCATCCGCAAACGTATGGCCAACTACGCCGGAACGCGAATTGCCGATTTCTTCGCGCCTTTCCGAAAGGAGAAAAGATGAAAACGATCAGCATCGACCACCTGGCCCGTGTAGAAGGAAACGGCGGCCTCTCAGCCACCCTGGATGGCAAGGTCGTCACCGAAGTCAAGTTCACGGTTAATGAAGGCCCCCGGCTCATCGAGAGGTTAACGATCGGTAAAACGCCCGAGGAGGATGTCAGCCTCGCTCCCCGCATCTGTGCCATCTGTACCCTTTCCCATAAAAACGCCGTGCTGCGAGCCATGGAAAACGCCCTCGGTGTTAAAGTGCCGATGAAGGTCACCCTCCTCCGGGAGCTCATGCACATGGGGGAGTTCATCGAGAGCCATTCCCTTCATACTTTCTACCTGGCTCTTCCCGACTATGTGGGTTTTCCCAACGCCATCGCCATGGCCGCCAAATTTCCCTTCGAGGTCAAGATCGCCCTCGAGATGAAGCAGTTTGGCAACCACATCATGAAGGTTTTGAGCGGACGGTACATCCACGGCGAAAACCCCATCATCGGGGGGTTCGGAAAGTTTCCAACGCGAGAGGAGCTCATCTGGATAAAAAACCGGGCCATCCAGTTCATGCCCTTTGTCTTCCGGACCGTCGAACTGTTCTGCGGCCTGGATTATCCGAGCGTCCCCGAGGCCGAGACCGTCTATGCTTGCTGCGAGCCCGGAAGCGACCAGTACGGGCTCTGGGGCGAGGAGATCATTCTCTCGACGGGCGAAAAGTTTTTCCGTGACGATTACCGGAAACTGACCAACGAATTTGTTGTCCCTCACTCCTTCTGCAAAAGAAGCCGCTACCAGGGCAACACCTATTCGGTGGGAGCTCTGGCTCGGGTCAACGTCCTCGGCGAGAGGCTCCAAGGCGAGGCAGGCCGGATGTTCAAGAAGTATTTCAACGCTCGCTGGAAGATAAATCCTCTTTTCCACAACGCTGCGCAGGCTCTGGAAATTCTTTACGCTTTCGAAAGGATTCCCGAGCTCGTCGATGAAGTCCTGAAATATCCCGATGACCCTGCTCCTGTACCCTATCAAGTGAAAAATGGCCAAGGCACAGGCTTGGTCGAGGCGCCGAGGGGTCTTCTCATCCATCATTACGAGATTGTGGATGGCCTCGTCGCCAGCGTGGACATCATCACCCCGACTGCTCAGAACGCGGAGGAAATCGAGCGATACGCCTACCTGGCCGCCCAGAAGCTTCTCGATGACGGCCAGGAAGAAAAAATCAGGGACAGGATGGAGCTTATTGTTCGCGCCTTCGACCCGTGCATCAGCTGTTCCGTCCACATGGCCGAAATCAAGAAGTCTCCGGCGGAAAATTGGAAAGCCAGGTTGCGCGAGCTGCTCTTGGCTGAGCCCATCTTCATCGGCCTGGGCCGGAGGGGCCACGGCGACGACGAGGCTGGCCTCACGCTCGCGGCGCTGCTGAAAAAGGATGGCTTCAAAGAAGTTTATTTAGAGGAGGAATTCGAAGAAGACCATATCCTCGAGAAGGGGGTTGGCCGCCCCCTCGTCTTCCTGGACATCGTCAACATGGGAGAGCGGCCCGGAAAAATCGCCCTCCTTCCTCTCCAGCATGTCTTTTGGAACTCTGTGCTCACCCACAGGCTTCTCCCTGATGTGGCCAACCGACTTACCCATGAGCAGATAAAGTGCTCCTACATCCTGGGCATCCAGCCTCAATCCATTGAAGAGGGAGCCCCTCTTTCCGAGGCTGTCGGTCAGGCCGTCCACAGAATCCGGGGAATTTTTCTTAAGGAAGATAGACGCCGCCTGGCTGAGGCAACGGACTCATTTCAAGAAAAGGACCCTCCTTTCGACCAGCGGGAAAAACGCCAGCATGAGTCATAAGGAATTCATCTGGCTGCCCTTCTCCCACCTGCATCAATCATAACCCACTGGCCGACGTTGGGGGACGGGTTGCGAGAAGACCCGTCCCCCAAAATCTTTATCCGGACCGGGAGAATCCCTGGCTTCCGAAGCAACAAAACGTTAGGGGGTTCAGGCCGGCATCCAGGCCGCCCGACGCGGGATCTCGGATACATTATGGCCCGCGCCCCGGAAGATTTGCTCCTTCGCTGGCTTTGTATTTCCTTGTCGCAGCAATCCAAAAAATGTTAGAATACGGGAGTGATTAGTGGCGAGGAATTATTGGAACAGCTGTGGGGAATTTCGCCTCAGCCATTCGCCGGGCCTATCAAGGAAGAGAGGGCTGACGCCAGCATATATTCTATCTTATTTATTATCAATAAAATAAAAATTTCCCCTGCCTTTCGCTCAGCCTCAGCTTGGCACACAAATTGCTCTCTTCTTCCTCCAGAGAGAGTGACCATGTCGCCTGCCGAAAAGAGAGTCCTGATTGTCGAGCCTGACCCTCGGCAAAGGCGGGGTCTGGTCCACCTCCTCAAGAACGAGGATTATCACATCGAAACGGCCAAAAATCTTTCCGAAGCCATCAAGAAAGTTTCGGAAGGAAATTTTAATTGCCTGATCATGGATACTCATCTGCCGGAAATGAAAGGTTACGAGGCTGTTCCCATCTTCAAGAACCTCGACCCTGACCTGAAAATCATTATGACCACCAGGAAAAACACCAAACGCCTCGAAACCAAAGTCCGACAGCAGGATATTTTTTTCTACTTCATCCGGTCTTTTGGCGATGAAGAGCTCAAACTCGCCCTAAGCAACGCATTTAGACAGTAAAGGAGGAAATAGCATGAGCAAGAGTAACCCGAAAATCCTCGTCATCGATGACGACCCCGATTTTGTGGCGGCGGTGACCCCCATCCTTAAATCCGCCCTCTATGAAGTGGTCACGGCCTCTAACCCTCAAGAAGCCAGGGAAAAAATTTTTGCTGAGAAGCCTGACCTCATCCTTCTCGACATCATGATGGACAGCCTTTTTGACGGATTTTCTCTTTGTCATGCGATCAAGACTTCCAAGGAGTTCAAGGAGTTTAAGGAGACTCCTGTCATTTTTGTCTCGGCTGTCAAAGAGATCGCCGGAACGAGGTTTCAGTTTAAGGGCGATGAGGAAGGGATGGTCGGCCCCGACGATTATATCGATAAGCCGGTCAAACCCGATGACCTCCTGGCCAGGATTGCGAGACTGCTTAAAAAATAAGCCCTTTCCTTACCCGAAAGTTCTGCCCATCCTCGTTACCAAGACCCGAGGCTTGATTTCCTTCGCCCACCTTGCTGGAGAGAGACAGTATCGACTTCAAACAAGGGCAAGAAAAATCAACAGACACCCGGCCACATCATCCCGTAGCGGACCTGAATGGGCAGCCCAAAGTAGAGTTAATGAATTCCTCGCCCGCCTCATTCCCTTAAGGGGTAAGCGAGGTTAACAAACAAAAGAGGCGCCGCTGAAATATATTTGGTTTTAGGGTAAAATAGGAGACCAGGAGGAATTCCGTGGTTGAGAAAAAACCTCTTATCCTGGTGATTGATGACGAAGAGGCCATGCGGGATTCCTGCTCCCTCATCCTAACGAGAGACGGTTACAGGGCCGAGACGGCAGCCAGTGGCGAAGCAGGGCTGGAAAAAATCCAGAAGCTCAACCCCGACGTCGCCCTCATCGACCTGAAAATGCCCGGCCTCAGCGGCTTCGAGGTTCTCGAAAAAATCAAGACTGCCGCTCCCCAGCTTATCCCCATCGTCATCACGGGATATGCTACTGTCGAATCGGCTGTCGAGGCCATGAAAAAGGGAGCTTACGATTTCCTGCCCAAACCTTTCACTCCCGAAGAGCTGCGGATCATCGTCAGCCGAGCGCTGGAAAGAAGACGGCTCGCCGAGGAGGCGGAAACCCTCCGTCGCGAGAAGAAGATGATGGAGGATAACTTCATCACCATGGTCACCCACCAGCTGCGCAGCCCTCTGGTGGCGGTTCAGCAGTATTTCGAGGTCATCCTGGCTGGACTTGCGGGCAAGGTGGATAAAACCCAGGAAGAGATGATCTTGAGGGCCCGGGAGCGGCTGGATAGCCTTCTCCGCTTGATCAACGACTGGCTCGACCTGGCCCGCATTGACCAAGGGAAAATCGTGGCCAACCTCAAACCCGTCGCTCTCGACCAAATCATCAAGAAACAGCTGGAATTCCTCCAGCCTCTCGCCAAAGAATACGAAGTGAACCTCGAGCTTGTCCCGCTCGACAAACCCCTCTTCGTCCACGGGGATGAACAGATGCTGGACCAGGTTTTTTCTAACCTCATTACCAACGCCATCAAATACAACAAGCCTGGCGGCTCAGTGACGGTGTCCCTCGAGACGGAGAACAGTTCTGTTTTGGCCACCGTCAAAGACACGGGCATCGGCATCGCCCGGGAACATCTTCCCTTCATCTTCGACCAATTCTACCGTGTCAGCCGGCGTGAAGACCAGAAAACCAAGGGCACAGGCCTGGGGCTTAGCATCGCCAAGAAAATTGTCGAAGCCCACGGCGGGTCTATCGAGGTTGAGAGCGAGCTGGGCCAGGGATCAACGTTCGTCGTCCGTCTCCCCGCGCCGAAAGGCGATGAAGAATGAAGACGCTCGTCCTCGGCCTGGGAAACGAGCTTTATGGTGACGACGGAGTCGGCATCCATGCTATCCGCTGGCTCAAAGAAAAGCTAAGAAAGGAAGACGAAAAAATCTTCGAGAACGTCGACCTCGAAGAATGCTCGCTCTCTGGGCTGGCCCTTCTCGACGTCATCGTCGGCTATGAGCGGCTCATCCTCATCGATACGGTTAAAAAGGAAAGGCCGGTTTCGGGAAAGATCCATCTCCTCGAGGAGAAAGACCTGCGGGCTGTGCCCGGTCCTTCCCCCCATTATGTCTCGGTGCCACAGGCCATCGAAATGGGAAGAAGCCTGGGCCTGCCTGTCCCTTCCCGCATCCAGGTCATCGCCGTCGAAGCCAAGAACATGTCCGTCCTCGGTGAGACTCTATCGGCGGAGATGAAAAAATGCCTTCCCCTTATCGCTGAGAAAGTCAAGGCCATGCTGACGGAGAAAGTTTAAGGTGGTTAAAAAAGAAGTTCTCGTTCGGGAAGAGATCCTTGGCTCCAACAAGAGAATCGCTTCGGAGATCCGATCCAGGCTTGAGGCCGGTGGTGTTCTGACCGTCAATCTCCTGAGTTCGCCGGGAGCGGGAAAGACATCGCTCCTCGAGAGACTGGCTGATGTCCTGAAGCCCAACCATCCGATGGCAGTCATCGAGGGCGATATCGAGACCGATCGCGACGCCGAGCGCATCCGGAGGAAAGGGATACCAGCCTGGCAGATTACGACCGGAGGAGCCTGCCATCTCGAAGCCAAGATGATTGCCCGCCTCCTGCCGGAAATTCCGGCTGATATCAAATTCCTCTTCATCGAGAATGTTGGTAACCTCGTCTGCCCGGCCAGCTATGATTTGGGGGAAAGCTTGCGCTGCGTCCTCCTTTCGCTTCCCGAGGGCGACGATAAACCCAAGAAATACCCCAAAGCCTTCGCCACAGCCGACTGTCTTATCTTTACGAAGGCCGATTTGATGCCCCATCTTCCCTTCGACCTGAGGCGGGCCGAAAAAGAGGCGTTAGAGGTCAACCCGAAACTTCGCGTTTTCCTGACCTCGGCTGTCCGCGGTGGCGGGATCGCCGAGCTCGCCCGCTACTTTATCGAGCGCCGCGTCAACATGCTCCAGCGCCGCCATGCATGAGCTTTCTCTCATCGCCAGCCTGTTCGAAATCCTCCAGGAAAAAGCCGAAGAACAGAAGGCAAGAAAGGTCGTCCTGGTCAAGCTAAGAGTGGGAAAAATGGCCGGCGTCGTCCCCGAGTTTCTCAGAACTGCCTTCGACCTCTACAAGGATGGGACTGTAGCCCGGGAGGCGGTGCTGGAGATAGAGGAGGTTCCCCTCAGAGTCCGCTGCCGGGCCTGCCACGCGGTCACCGAAAAAGAGGACTTCGTCTTCGTTTGCCCCGCTTGCGGCTCCACAGACCTGGAAACTCTCGAAGGAATGGAGCTCGTCTTGGAAAAGCTCGACCTCGAAGTCTGATATAGAGCGCCGTCTAATCGCTCAGGATGCCCTCGATTTCGGCAAAAATTTGCTCGTCGCGAAAGTGATTCTGGCGTGAGGCCCCCGAAGGGCAAGCGGCCACACAGGTGCCGCACCCTTTGCAGAGGGTTTCGTTGACCCGGGAAACCATCGACTGGCTGTCGAATTCAATAGCCGAATAAGGACAAAGGTCATTGCAAAGGCGACAGCCGGCACAGAGCTCGGGGTCGATGGAAGCGGTGATAGCCGGGATTTCCACTTCGCCTTTGCAAATGGTCGCCAGAATGCGCGCCGCGGCCGAACTCGCCTGAGCCACCGTATCCGGAATATCCTTGGGTCCCTGGCAGCAACCGGCGATGTAGATGCCATCGGTAGCTGTGGCTGTTGGGTCAAGCTTGGGGTGCTTTTCCAAAAAGAACCCGTCCGGGCTGCGACTAAGCGAGAAAAGCCGTTGGATCCTCTCCGCATCCCTCGCCGGCTCGATGGCGCTACAGAGGATAACCATATCGACAGGGATTTCCCGGAACTTCCGGATGAGGGTATCCTCGCATCGGATGAGGAGCTGCCCTTCATGAACCTGGGAGGGACCGGCCTTGACAACTTCAGCTACGCGGCCGCGAATGATGTTGACGTTTTCATCGAGAATCCGGCTGTAGAATTCCTCATAGCCCTTCCCAAATGACCTCATGTCGATATAGAACTGGTAAACCTCTGCCTCGCTTCGATCCTTAATCAAATGAGCAAACTTGAGGGCGTACATGCAGCAGATGCGCGAACAGTAGGGATGGTAATGCTCATCCCGGGAACCGACGCAGTGGATGATGCCCACCGCGCGCGGTTCCTGGCCATTCTTGAGAAGAATCCGGCCGCCGGTCGGGCCGCTCGAGTTGAGCATGTGTTCGATTTCCAGGCTGTTGTAGACGTTATCGAGCGTTCCATAGCCATACTGGGGCATCTGGCGGGGGTCGAAAAGGTCGTAGCCCGTCGTGAGGAGAATTTGTCCGACCTCTATCTCCTCGACTTTCTCCTCCTGATTGTGGTTGATGGCTTTGGGCTCGCAAACCTTCTCGCAGATTTTGCATCCGCCCGTCTTGAAATGGATGCAGGCAGCCGGGTCGATGACGGGAACCTTGGGGACGGCCTGATAAGTGGGGATGAAGACAGCCGTCGTCGGCCCGAGAGTGAATTCTCGAACCTCCCCCGGCCTTAACCAGGCTGGCTCGAGGCGGATAGTTCCAGTTGGACAAACCCCGGCGCAGGCACCGCAGCCGATACAGGCTTCCGTATCGACGTCGAAGGGAATGGTTACTTCCCGATTGACCCCTCGGCCACCCCAACCGATGGCGTTGGCACCGACGATCTCGTTGCAGACCCGAACGCACAGGCCGCAGGCGATGCAGTCCTGGTAGAGCTTCTCGAAGCGTGTTTCGGTGACGCCATAGGCAGCGGCCAAGTCCTTGACCACAGGAACGTCTGGGCAACGGGCCAGGAGGAGCTCAAGAATAAGGCGCCGGTTGGCGCGCACCTCCTCCGTGTCCGTGTAGATCTCCTCTCCTTGCTGGGCGGGATAGTTGCAGGCCGTGACCATTCTCTTGCGCTTACCCCGTCGCATCTCGACCGTGCAGACCCGGCAACTTCCATAGGGCTCGACAAAGTCGTGGTGGCAGAGGGTGGGGATGTGGATGCCGAGTTTGGAAGCGAGCTTAAGGATGGGGGTGCCGCGCTCGGCCTGGACTTCATGGCCGTCTATTTTGAGGGTCACCATCTTTTTCTCTTCCTTCATCCTTTCCTCCTAAGTCTTACGGACAGCATCGAACTTGCAAACAACATAACAGATATTGCACTTGATGCACTTCTTCTTGTCGAGGACATGGGGCTTCTGCTTGGCGCCGGAGATGGCGCCGACCGGGCAGTTGCGCAGACAGACCATGCAGCCCATGCACTTCTCGGCGTCAATGGACATTTCATAAAGAGCCGTACAGACTCCGGCCGGGCACTTCTTGGCGATGATATGCTGTTCGTATTCCTCCCGGAAATACTTAAGGGCAGTCAGGACCGGATTGGGGGCGCTCTGGCCAAGGGCGCAGAGGGAGCACTGGATCATGACTCGCGATAGGTCTTCCAATGCCTGGATGTCAGCCGGCTCGCCCCGCCCCTCCGTAATCCGCTCCAGGATAGCATGCATGCTGCGCAGACCTTCTCGGCAGGGGACGCACTTGCCGCACGATTCCTCGAGCAAGAAATGGACAAAGTACTTGGCCAGGTCGACCATGCACGTTTCCTCATCGCCGACAATCATCCCGCCCGAGCCCATCATCGAGCCGGCCTCGGTTAGACTATCGAAGTCGACAGGCAAGTCGAGTAGGCTTTCGGGAAGAAAGCCTCCCGATGGCCCGCCCGTCTGGACAGTTTTGAACTTCTTGCCCTTGGCAATACCTCCGCCGATGGTGAAGATGATTTCTCTCAGGGTAATGCCCATCGGAACTTCAATGAGGCCTGTGTTTTTAACCTTGCCCGTCAGGGAAAAGACCTTTGTCCCCTTGCTCCCACCCCACGGGTTTTCCCTGACATCCCCGGTTCCGATGCTGGTGAACCAGTCCACGCCTTTGGTGATGATGACGGGAACGTTAGCCCATGTCTCGACGTTGTTGAGGCAAGTCGGTTTGTTCCAGAGGCCGTATTCGACGGTGTGGATGTATTTGGCGCGGGGCACCCCGGCTCGGCCCTCGATGGAAGCCATGAGGGCCGTCGATTCTCCGCACACAAAAGCGCCCGCGCCGCGGTGAACCTCGATGTCGAAATCAAAACCCATCTGAAGGATATTCCTGCCGAGGAGTCCGTACTCGCGGGCTTGAGCAATCGCGATGTTGAGCTTCTCCAGGGCGATAGGATACTCCTTGCGGATATAGACATAGCCCTGGTGCGACCCAATGGCATAGGCACCGATGACCATCCCCTCGATGACCGAATGGGGGTCGGATTCAATGACGCTTCTGTCCATAAAGGCTCCCGGGTCGCCCTCGTCGGCGTTACAGATGACGAACCGCTCTTCGCCGCGTTCCTCACCTGCATGACGGCAGGTTTCCCATTTGACGCCGGCCGGAAAGCCTCCGCCGCCCCGGCCGCGCAGGCCGGAGGACTTGATGGTGTGGATGACTTCCTCCGGACTCATGCTCGTCAACACCTTGGCCAGGGCTGTGTAGCCATCCTGAGCGATGTAATCTTCTATGTTCTCCGCTTCGATCAAGCCGCGGTGGCGAAGCACAACAAAGAGTTGTTTCTGGAAAAAAGGGTCGTCGGGAGGAAACGCCTTCTCTGTTACCGCTTTCCCCCCCAGGACATGCTGCTCGAAAATCCGCTTGGCGTCCTTGGGGCTGACATCAACATACATCACCGGTAGCAGGCCGGGCAGCACCACCTGGACAACGGGTTCGCGCGAGCAAATACCCCCGCACCCGGCCGTGCGGAGCTGGACGCCGTTCTCCGGCTGGCTCTTGATGATGTCACGGAAAGCGTCAAGGACCTTCCCGGCACCCGCGCTGAGGCCGCACGTGCCGAGGTGAACGACAATCCGAGCCCGGTTCGGCCCCTCCTTCTTGAGCTCCAGTTCGGCACGTCTCCTTTCCCTGATTTTTTCTAATTCGTCGATGGAAACGGCGTTCATGGTTCGGTCCTTCTCTCTTTCTTAGCGATGACCCATCGTTCTGTATTTATGGATAATTTTGGCTACCTGACCCGGCTCGAGCTTGGCATAGACATCTTGATTGACCGTGACGACCGGCGCCAAACCGCAGCAACCCAGGCAGCGCACCGCCTCCAGAGTGAAATTGAGGTTCTTGTCCGTTTCGCCCAGTTTCACTTCGAGCTCCCTTTCAAAAGCGCGGAGCACCGCGTCGGCACCCTGGACGTGACAGGCTGTCCCCTGGCAGATGCTGACCGTAAACCTTCCTTTGGGCACAAGACTAAAAGCCTTATAAAAGGTGGCCGCCTCGTAGATTTGGTTAAGCGGAACCCCCAGCACGCGAGAGAGCTCGGTGAGGATGGGCCGCGGGAGATAGTGGTATTCATCCTGGATGTCCTGAAGTATTTCGACGAGGAAATCCTTACGGCCGTTCCACCGGTCGATGATCTCTTTTACTTTGCTTAAATCCACAGCCATGACTGGCTCGACCCCTTGTTCTCTTGATTTGTTCATTCTTTCAGCCGACCTCCTTCAGGACTTTGTCTTTGAGTTTGATCACCCGACGCGTCGGAATCCTAACTGCCGGGCACGAGGAATAGCACAGCCCGCAACCGGTGCATTTGCTTTCGTCAATGTAACGAGGCTTGCGCTTGATTCTCACCTTAAAATTTCCCATCGACCCCGAAACCTCCTCGACTTCGCTGTAACTCAGGAGATGGATGTTCGGCCTCGCGCCCACGCTGACCATCTTGGGCGTCAGGATGCAGGCTGAGCAATCGAGCGTCGGGAAGGTCTTATCGAGCACGGCCATCCTTCCGCCGATGGATGGTTCTTTCTCGACAAGATAAACTTCGTAGCCGGACTCGGAGATTTCCAAGGCCGCCTGAATCCCAGCGACGCCACCGCCGACGATGAGGGTGGCGGGGTTAATCTTCACTGTCTTTATCTCGAGCGGCTCATTCCAGGCCACCCGCCTGACTGCTGCCGCTACCAACCGCTTGGCCTTTTCTGTGGCCTGCCTTTTGTCCTTATGCACCCAAGAGCAGTGTTCCCTGATGTTGGCCATCTGGAAAAGATAGCGGTTGAGGCCAGCGCTCTCACAAGCCTTCATGAACGTATTTTCATGCATGAGGGGCGAACAGCTGGCGACGACGACCCTGTCCAGCTTGAGCTCCTGGATATCCTTTCGGATCATTTCCTGGCCTGGGTCCGAGCACATGAACTTGTATTCCCGAGCGACGACGACAGAGGGCATGGTCCCGGCTTCATCCCTGACGGCAAAAACGTCAACGGTGGCAGCAATGTTTGAACCGCAGTGGCAGATATAAACGCCTATTCTTCTTTGGCCGTTTTTGGTCATAACCAACCTCCCAGGATTTTCTCCGGGACCGAGACCATATTCTGGCCAAAACCCGCTTCTTTTTTCGAAGCGCCAAGGGCGTGGGCAAGGAGCTGCGTGAAGAACAGGACGGGCATCTGGATATGGTAGCCATACTTCTTGTTGATTTTATCCTGGTAAGCATCCAGGTTAATCTGACAGAGAGGACACGTGGTCACGATGCAATCAGCCCCGTTTTCGACAGCGGAGGCGAGAATTTCCATGTTCAGACGGAGGGCCACATCCTGGAAAGTGGTCATGAGCATGCCGCCGCAACACCGGAGCTTGACGGGGAAGTAAACGATCTTGGCGCCCAGCGCCTGGAACAGGCGGTCCATCGTCGTCGGGTTCTCCTTGTCATCAAAAAACCCGTCGGGCCGGACAATTTGGCAGCCGTAATAGGGAGCGACGCGAATTCCTTCCAGCCTGGACTCTGCTTCGGCCACAACGGCCTCAATTCCGATGTCGTTGACGAGCACATCGAGCGGATGACGGACCTTGGTCGTCAGATGGTACTTCAGCCCGACGCGCTTGAGCGACTGGTTCACTTTTTCCCGGAGGATGAAATTCTCGCTTAAGACATGGTTGGTCTTGTTGAGGATGGTGTAGCAGGAACTGCAGGGGGCGATGATGTCAGCCTTCATCCGCTCGGCCAAGGCCAAGTTGCGGGCCGAAAAGGCAAGGGATATCGTCTCCTTGATGGACATGTACATCGTCGCACCGCAGCAATTCCAGTCATCGAGCTCAGCCAGCTCAACACGCAGCCGCCTAAAAACCCAGCGCGTCGAAAGATCATAAGCCTTGGCCGAAGACTCAAGGCTACAGCCCGGATAATAAACATAGGACATGGGAACCTCCTCCCGACTTCCTTGCATCAGCCAGAAAGCTTCCTTTGCTTCAACGCATGGGAAGACGGTAAAGGCACGGCGGAAACAGGAACAATCATCTCCATGATTTCCGCTTCGCGCAGGATTTCGGCCAGCTGGCGGCGTTGCTTAACCCGCAGGGGAAAAAGCCCGACTCGCCCCCGCCGCCACAACCGGTAGCCCAACGGCAAAAGGCTAAAGAGTCGCCAGGGTTTGGTGCGGAGGTAAAAGGCAACGAGAAGCCCGATCTCATAGCTTCGCCCGAAAAGATTGGCCATCTTGACGAAGGAACGAGAGAGGACATAGACAGGAAACCTCTTCGGGAAAAGGTTTTCTTCCATAGCCATCCGCTTGAGAGCATAAAGGATATCAGTCACCTTGATCCCCATCGGGCAGCGGACGGTGCAAGCATAACAGGAAGCACAAATCCAGATCGTCCGGCTGGCCAGGATGGATTCGATATCGCCCGCCCGGAAGAGGGCGATGATTTCGCGGGGCGGGATGTCCATGGTATAACTCACCGGGCACGACCCCGTGCATGTTCCGCACTGGATGCACCGCTTGATTTTCTCGCCCCCTGGAATGTTGGAAACCTGGTAAAGGAAGGCCGCACGGAGTTCGCTCTCCTTCTTTTTGAGGACACCCGGCTCTTTCTTCTGATGAAGCGGCATGCTCTTGACCTCCTCAGGATGAGGGCAGCGCTTTTGGCTATCCGACCAGCCACTAAGGCGACGCTGCCAATTTCCAGTCTTATGCCTGGGCTAAGCTAAAAAAAGAATGCAATTTTAATACCAATCCGGTTTCCAGAGGGGGGGCTCCTTCTTGTCAGTAAGATGTTGATAATAAACAAATAAGCGGTTTGGCGAGAATTCGCCAGCTGGCCTGATACCGAGGTTTGGGGAGTTTTTCCCCACGCCAGGGAATTTTTCCCAGAGCGAATGATCCCCAAACCCAAGCTCAGGTTAATGGAAATTTAGAGCATGTAGGATGGGCAAGAATTGCTTATCGGCAATTTCGGGGGGCAACCGAGCGTAGGCTTGAGGAAAAAGCTTATGTTATAATAATAAAAATCTATTCTATGAGAGAAAAAGCATGAAGAGCCTTAAAGAAATCGCCAGCCAATCGGTTCTTTCCGAAGACAAGCTCAGAAAACTCGAAAAGCTCATCCTTCGCCACGGTCCCTACACACCGGAAGCCATTCGAGAGGAGCTGGATTGGTTTTGCACCGGCCTGGGAATGAACGATTACTATTTCCGGACCACCCCCCTGGAGACCATCGCCGATCATATCCAGGCCCTCAAGGCGGCCGAGGTCATCGCCACGATCAAAGAAGAAAAATCCATCCGGATCGACCTCATCACCGAGCACGAGAACGATGCCCTCTACTTGGTTGACGACGTCCATAGCCGCGCTCTCGAAATCGAACGCCGCATCGAGGACAAGTACCCAAACTCCCGTCTCCAATCCTACCGGACGCAACGGAAAGCTCGAGGGCTTGAGCATTTGAGAATGTATGTGGTCTGTCGACCGAAGTTTCCCGAGCCCCATCCTCAGCCCGGAGAGACTGACCTCCGCAGGATAGCGGATCAAACCTTCCTCGAGACAGCCCCCGCCCAGACCTTCAACCGGTACCAAGCACTCATCGCCAAGACGAGCGACTGGGAAAGTCCGCACATCCACATCAGCCGAGCCCACCGCACCGACGAGCTCCGCCTCACGGTCGTGACCAAGCGGGATTCAAGCCACCGTTTTTTCTCCAACGTCTCCGACGTCATCAATTCCCATGGTCTTGTCTCCAATCGCAAATATGTGGAGCAGTTTTCTAATGGCCGGACAGCTTACGCCTTTTATTTCAAGGGACTCAAGGATAAGAAGCTCATCCAAGAACTTATTGAAGACATCAGCCTCATCTACGTGATTCCCGAATCTCCCCTGTCCTCTCTCTTCCGAGAGGGAAAGCTCAACGCTCAAGAAACCGTCTTCGGAGTTTCGGCCTGGAGCTTCGCCCACCAGTTTTTAAGCGGCTACAACGAAGAATACCTGCGCCTGGCTGAGGCGTTAAAGGATTCGCCAGAATTGTTGGGCATCCTGCGCACGCTCAAGACCAAACTCGTCAAAGATACCTACACAGAGGCGAGAGTCTGGGACGCCTTCTTGGAAAACTACGAGATTCTCAAGCAGCTCTTCCAGCTCTTTGATCGAAAATTCCGGCCGTCAGCCTCCCCAGGCGAAAGGGAAATCGAGAAGGATTTGGAAAGGCTGAAAAAGCAGATCGCTGTCTCGGTTCCTGTCGAGATCGACCGGGATATCCTTCTCTCTGTCTGCACCTTCATCCAGGCCATCCTGAAGACCAATTTCTATGTCAAAGAGAAGACCTCCATTGCCTACATGTACGACCCTTCTTTCCTCAACAAGGTTGATTACCCGGTCACGCCTTTTGGCATCTTCCACATCATCGCCGCCGAAATGCGCGGCTTCCATGTCCGCTTCCGCGACATCGCGCGAGGCGGCGTTCGTATCGTCCGCTCCACCAACCTCCAGAACTACCTCACCAATTCGGATTTCATCTTCGATGAAAACTACAACCTGGCCCTGACCCAGCAGCACAAAAACAAGGACATCCCGGAGGGCGGCTCGAAGGGAACCATCTTGCTGCGCTGGGGCTATCAGCACTGTGCTGAGGAGGCGTTCAAAAAATATATCGACGGTTTGCTGGACTTGATGCTCAACGAGGCGGGGGTGGCTGACCTTTACGGGCTGGACATCCTTCTCTTTCTCGGCCCCGACGAGGGCACCGCCGAACTTATGGAGTGGGCAGCGAGGCGCGCCAAAGTGAGGGGTTACCGCTACTGGAGATCCTTCTCGACGGGCAAACCCGTCTCGATGGGGGGCATTCCCCACGACCTCTACGGGATGACAACAAACTCCATCCACCAGTATGTCCTCAAATCCCTGGAAAAGCTGGGGCTTCGGGAAGAGAACATCACTAAAGTCATGACGGGCGGCCCTGACGGGGACCTGGGCAGCAACGAGATTTTAATCTCGAAGGATAAGATTTTAGCCATCATCGATGGCTCGGGCGTCCTTTATGACCCCGAAGGAATCGACAGGAAGGAGCTCACCCGGCTGGCGAGGGCGCGCCGCATGGTCGAGGACTTCCGCCCCGACCGGCTTTCGAGCCAGGGATTTTTTGTCAGCATCAAAGACCGGAATGTGGTTCTCCCCAGCGGCGAGCGGGTGGAATCCGGCCTCGACTTCCGGAATTCCTTCCACCTCCATCCCCTTTTCCGGGCCGACCTGTTTGTCCCGTGCGGCGGACGACCGGCTTCTATCAACATCAATAACTGGCAGAAATATGTGGATGAAAAAGGTCAGCCGCGTTTTAAGATCATCGTCGAAGGTGCCAACCTGTTCATTACCCAGCCGGCCCGGCTGCGCCTTGAAGAGCGGGGAGTTATCCTCTACAAAGACGCTTCAGCCAACAAGGGAGGCGTGACCTCCTCGTCGCTCGAAGTGCTGGCCAGCTTGGCGCTCACCGATGAGGAATACGAGAAGCTCATGTGCGTCCGGGATGGTCGCATCCCGGCTTTCCGGAGAAAATACGTCAGCCAGATTCTCGACATCATCCGGGAGAACGCCCGGCTCGAGTTTGACATCATCTGGCGGGAGAACGCCGCCAAGGGAATACCCAGGTCCGTCCTCTCCGACCTGATCAGCGAGAAGATCAATTTGATCAAGGATGCTGTCGCCCAATCCGATTTGTGGCGCGACCGGACCCTCTTCAAGAGAGTGACCGCTTGCTGCATCCCCAGCGCTCTGCTCGAGGAAGTTGGGTTCGCCACCCTCTTGAAACGCGTGCCGATGACCTATCTTCGAGCTCTTTTTGCCTCGGAACTGGCCAGCCGCTATGTCTATCAGCGCGGGCTCGACGCCAACGAAGTCGACTTCTACAC
>CAYUKK010000226.1:0-6629 GCA_964445305.1 uncultured Eubacteriales bacterium | reverse complement strand
GCGAAAAGAGGTGATGGTCGGGCGAGAGGCGACGAATCGGAAAAGCGAAGCTCATGGCTCGAACTCCGCTGCCCCAAATTTGCCAATAGAGAATTATCGTCAAGCGAAAGTGCTTCATCTTGTAACAAATTATCGCGATAGCGAGTGCACCCGAGGGGTGGTGTGGTTCGGGGGCCGACCTTACCCGAGACGCTGACCATTGTTCCCCTCCTAATTCCCTAGGAGGGGTAGGGGTGATTAATATATAAAAAACAAAGCTTTCGATAGCGTCTCGGAACGCCGACCCGAGCGTTTGATGCCACCCATCTTCTTGACTGATTATAAACAAGATAGACCGCTCGGGGGCGCCGGGGGTGAACCACGACAGGACCCGTCGGGTGCTTTGGTTGGCAATTCCGGAAAGCTCACGGAAGGGGCAAGAACGGGGAAGCCTCATGGTCCAGCCTGGAGCCCGCCGCGCCCCCCGCCACCCATCAGGCTGAGCTCCCTCGTCTCGGCCCTTTCACGGGCCGTCTTGGCCGAAGGGTAATTGCCGTGAGCGCCGGCAGGGAAATTGGCGAGACGATTTTAAAGAGCGTTAAAAAAGGCACGGCGGCGCAGAAAAATGCTCAGAGGATGCGGAGCCCGGCATAACCGACCACCTGGCTGTAATCGCCGGTGGTTTCCCCAGAGGTCTGGTAGCGGATGAGCTCTGCCTTCCTCGCTCCCAGCGCTTTCGCCGCCAAGATGGTCGCCGTAGTCGGCTGGTAGCCGCACATGGAAATGTCTTTTTCGCGAACTGTTGAGTAGAGGCCGCGGGCATCCAAGGCCAGGATTTTTTCGATGGCCAAGAAATCTTTCTTTTTCGCCACCTCCTGGCTGACATAGTGGCTCATATCCGTGCTGGCGACGAGGAGAAAATCCTGTCCAATCTCCATGAGGCCGGAAGAGATGGCCTTGGCCAGCTCCTCCAGGTCGTCGAAATCAGCCTCATAGGAGACACAGATAGGGACAAAAGAGAAGTCACTCTGGAAGTACTGGATGAACGGAAGCTGGACCTCCAAAGAATGCTCGGGAGCGTGCGCCCTTTCCTCGTCTTCGATGAGGGCGGAGTGGCGCATGATGGCCAGGGCCAGCTCAGTGTGGATCGGAACTTCGCCTAAAGGCGTCTGCCAGCTTCCTCGAGACATGATAGCGAACAGCGAGCGCGTTCCGTGGTGGCTGGGACCGAGGATGACAAAAAGGCTGGGGAGCTGGACTGAAGAAAAGACGGCTCCGGCGACGGGTCCTGAGTAGATGTAGCCCGCGTGAGGAGAAATGACGGCGATGGCCTTTTCTCTGGTCGCTCGAGGGTCGACCATTTTATCGACCATGGCCCGCAGTTTGCTCGGCCCCTCAGGATAAAAGTAGCCCGCCACAGCTGGCTTTCTCACCATCGGCGTCTCCTTTCTGGCCGGAAGAATCGGCCTCTTTCACAATTTTTGTCTTTTTTCCTTGAAAGTAATGCCCATGGCCCGAAGCTCGCCGAGAATGGGAATGTAGATATCGGGAAGAACGGGAATATGGACTCCCCTTTCTTTAATCCTGCCCTCGAGGATGAGCTTGGTGCCGATGGCAGCGGGCAAGCCGACAGTCCTGGCCATCGAAGAATCGCCGCCGGGGACGCCAAAGTCGACAAGTGTCGAAACAATCCTCTTTCTCTGACCATCAGGATAGCTGGCGATGAATTCATGCTGGAGGACGATCATGTCCCTCTCCCCTTCTCCGTATTGCAACTTCTCGACCATCCGCGCCGCGACAATGTCCAGCGCCGACCCCTTTTCGAGTGGTAACGGCTCCTCACTCAGCAGACCGAGCCATTCCAGGCGCCGAATAATAGCCAGGCCGGGCTCTATCCTTAAATAATCACAAACAGCCTGCCGCAAGTTTTTTTCAGTCGGACACCCGATGAGCCGCCGCAAGAAATCTGCGAAGGTTATCCTCCCCCAGTCTTTCTCCTCCTGATCGAGCAACCCGAGCTGAACCATCTTCTTGATTGTCTCGCACCAGCCAATGTTCCGCAGCGTCCCGCGGAGCATGGTTCTCGTTTCCGGGATGCCGTAAAGTTCGATATAGGGAAGTGAATTCCGGTTGGGATAAGCCTCAAAAATGCCCAGCCCCTCGATGGAGATAAAATGGTAGTTGTCGAAGAGGTTCTCCGAGGGAATGAAAACTTCCTTCCCGTCGAGAAGATACTGGGCAGAATTCTTACCCGCGAGCAAGACCCCGACGGGGCTCCACGAGAATTTGTAACCAAAGGGGTTAGTATTTGCCTCTGGGGCGGGAAGACCACCGCAAAAAGAAATGAAACTGAGGATCTGGCCGCCTTTTTCTCTCACCTCGTGGATGACCCGCATCGCCTCCATGTGGTCAATGCCCGGGTCAAGCCCCAGTTCATTGAGGATGAGGATTCCCGCTTTCCTTGCTTCCGGGTCAAGCTTCTTCATCGCTTCACTGACGTAGGAAGTTGTCACCATGTGCTTTTGGTGGGCAATACAAAATTCGGCCACGCGGGGATGGAAAGCATAGGGGACCATGCTGATGACCACGTCAGCCGCAGCGACTTCTTTCTCTACCGCTTCCTCGCTTTTCAGGTTGAGCTCTTTGGCCACGCCCCGAGGATGGCCCTCGATGAGCTTCTCCGCTTTGCTGACCGTCCGACTGGCTACTTCGACCTGAAGGTCAGGCTGGTCGAGCAGGTAGCGAACCAGCGGCCTTGCCACCAGGCCGGCTCCAAGGATGAGCACTTTCTTCATGAACAACTCCTTTCTATGATGGAATGAATTCGGATAAGTACTCATAATCAGGGGTGAGTTTGCCCCGATAGAGAATGACCGCCTTTTTGAGCGGATCAGGAAGCAGCAACCGGCTGAAATCCTGCTTGAAATCAGCGCCGGCAAGCGGCGGGAGGAAAGGCTTGATCGTCTGGCTAAAAAAGACAGAAGATTCAAGGGGAATTTCAGCCGGCAGATTGTCGACAGCCATCACCACCGGCCCGGGGCCGGAGAAGCCCTCCTTGGCTTCTTCCCTCTCCGGGTCGTACGTGAAAATCGGGCTGCCCGGGTTCGTGCATTTCAGGGTGCACTCGACTCCGCCGTTAAGGTCGCAAGATATATCTCCTATGACCCTCAAGCGCGGCGGAGTGGGACCGCGATAGAGTTTTTTCAAGAAAGCTTTGCTGATAAAGTGAGGGTAGCGAGGCGACCAGAAAATCGCGTTGATGACCACGGTCAAGCAGGGAACATATTCCTCGAGAACCGGCACGTACCTTTCGGGATGGTCATAGTATTCCTGCAGGTCAAAAGGTTTGCCCTTTTCCCTTGGCCGGACCATGTGCTCTTCCTTGAAAACGGTCTTATAAACTAACCTCGCCGAAAAGCGCTTCGCCTGGAACATGAGCTCAAGATTTTCAGGTGCAACCTCGGCAACAGGAAGAAGGTCAAAAATTTCCTGCGCTCCCTGGGATACATGGCCGTAACCGGCGAAGCCAAAAACAAGGGGGACAAGCGAGGAATCCAAACCATGCTCATGAATGGCCCAGCCGACTTTCTTGATCGACTCTTTGGCCTCAACGAGGCTGGCGTAATCGATTGTCTTGCGCACGGCGGCGAAGGGAGTCTCGATGCCCTCGCAGCTTAGACGCTGGCCGAGGGCCCACAGCGTGTCAATCATTCCTGCCTGCCCGGCCTGCCGGCCAAAAAAGACCAAGCGGCGGCCCTGCTCGTCAACTATCCGCTCGTAGTCGATGAGCGTGCAGCCTAGGTCCATCATCCGCTTGAGCATAGGCATGTTGTGCGGCTGGCCTTTGATCGTATGGGAGAAGAAAAGATAGATTCCTTCCGGCCGGAAGAAGGGCAGGGGAATTTCTTTGACGGCCAGAACAATCTGACAGGGAGTTAGGTCTTCCGTCACCAGGATACCTGCCCTCCGATAATCATCGTCCTCAAAGATGCGGATGGAAGACGGCTGAACCCGAACTTCAATCGGGTATTCCCGCATCAATTCGGCAGCGTGAGCAGGAATGAGAGGGGCTCGTCTCTCCCACGGATTCTTATCCTCACGCCGGATGCCGATGATTGTTCTTGAATTTATCTTCATGGGGGACTCAGGGATTATGTCATAAACATTTACCCCGGTCAATCGTCGCCACTGGCCCCCAACATCGAAAATTCATCGGCCTTGGATTTGACTCCCTTCCCCCTTCTTCCTATATTATGCAGCTGTGATCAAACTTTTTGACACGCTGAGCGGCAAAAAAGTGGAGTTCAAACCCCTGGTGCCGGGTGAGGTCAAGCTCTACACTTGTGGACCCACCGTTTACGATTACGCCCATATTGGGAATTTCCGCGCCTATGTTTTTGAGGACCTCCTCAAGAGATTCCTTGTCTTCATGGGTTATAAGGTAATCCATGTCATGAACATTACCGATGTCGACGATAAGACCATCCGGGGAGCTAGAAACCAAGGAGTCAGTCTCCAAGCCTTTACCCAAAAATACATCGACGCCTTTTTCGAAGATATCCAGACCCTGCGTCTTGCTCCAGCCGACCATTATCCTCGGGCAACCGAGCACATCCCCGAAATGGTCGCCATGGTCAAGGGCTTGCTCAAGAAAGGCTTTGCCTACGAGAAGGACGGGAGTTACTATTTCAGCATTGCCAAATTTCCCGATTATGGCAAACTCTCCAAAATCAAGCTCGATTCTCTCCAGCCGGGTGGGCGCGTCGACACCGACGAATACGAGAAAGAGAGCGTCCACGATTTTGCCTTGTGGAAAGCAAAAAAAGATGGCGAACCCTTTTGGGAGACCGAAATAGGGCCTGGCCGACCAGGCTGGCACATCGAATGCTCGGCCATGAGCTCCAAGTACCTGGGCGAAACTTTCGACATCCATTGCGGCGGTGTCGACAATATTTTCCCCCATCACGAAAACGAAATCGCCCAATCCGAGGCCCTGACCGGCAAAACCTTTGTCCGCTACTGGCTCCACTGTCATCACCTCATCGTGGACGGCGAGAAAATGTCGAAATCCAAGGGCAACCAGTACACGCTCCGCGACCTCCTGGCCAGAAATGTCAACCCGTTGGCGCTTCGCTTCCTCCTCCTCTCCACTCATTATCGAAAGACGCTCAATTTTACGTTCGAGGCCCTGAGTCAAGCCCAGAGCTCTCTCCAGAGGGTCCAGGACTTTGTCTACGAGCTGACAACGAGGACTTTCGAGGCCGGCGAAACGCCCCTGGCCTCGCAGCTGATCGAGCTAACGAGGTCGAGCTTCATCAAGGGCCTGAGTGACGACTTGAACATATCGGTGGCGCTGACGGCTCTCTTCGACTTGATCAAAAAAGTGAACCTGCTTGTGAGCGAAAATCAGCTCAGACGCAATGACGCCGACGCCGTTCTTGCTCTCCTCCATTCGCTTGACGATATTCTCGCCATCCTGCCCGGGACCGAAGGGGGGCTCATCCGAAACGAGGTCCTCGAACGCCTGGCCAGTGGCGAAAAACGGGAAGAAGCCAAGTCAATCCCCTTACCCGAAGAAGTAATCGAGAAAATCGTAAGCCGCCACCAGGCCAGGCGAGCGAAAGACTATCAGCGAGCCGACGAAATCCGTCGTCAGCTTGTCAATCAGGGCATCATTCTTGAGGATACGCGCGAAGGTTTGCGCTGGAAAATTTCTTCGGCTCGGAAGCGCTAAGCATGGGTAGTGGACATGCTCTCGGTCGCTCTGGCGAAGAAGCGGCCGTCTGTTACCTCAAGAAAAAAAAGTATCAAATCCTCGAGCGGGGATTCCGGTTTCACCGCGGCGAAATCGACATCATCGCCCTGGACCGGGGAACCCTTGTTTTTGTCGAAGTCAAAACCCGAGCATCTGACGAGTTCGGCCAGCCGGAAGAAGCTGTAACGCCAGCCAAACAGGCTCAGCTACGTCGTCTGGCCGAAGCTTATTTAGCGATCAAGAACCTGAGCGGCATGGCCTGCCGATTCGACATCCTCTCCCTTGTTGCTGAGTCCGACACAAGCTATAGGGTCCAACATTTCCAGGACGCCTTTTGATTTCCCTGTCAACGCCCTCCTCTAAGTCGCAGCCACGGCGGAAAAAAACGCTTCTTCCAAAAGAGGCATGGCCAAGAAAAGGGCAGCTTCACCACAGCCGCAGTGTCACTACACGCCGCACAGAGTTCACGGATTTTCTTTTGCCGAAGGGGATGGACAACCTCGCCCGCTATTTCGGTGAGGGGAACGAGAACGAAATTTCTCCTCTCCAGCCGTGAATGGGGCACCGTGAGTCGCTCGGTCTCGATGATACGATCCCCGGCCAGAAGGATGTCGATGTCGATGGGACGCGGCCCTTGCCGCCGATTGGAGGGGCGGCCCAATTTTTTTTCAATAGCTTGCGTTTGCTCCAACAAGGATTCGGGCTCAAGGGAAGTTCCAACCTCAGCCACCAGGTTCAAAAACCAGCGCTTGCCTCCTCCGTCGACCGGTTCTGTTTTATAAAGGGAAGAAACCCGGAGAACGGAAACACCCGCTGCCTCCAGAGCCCGGAGAGCTCGAGCCAGGTTTTTCCGCCGATGGCCCTCATTGCTTCCCAGGCTCAAGAAATACTTCAT
>CAYUKK010000225.1:0-7942 GCA_964445305.1 uncultured Eubacteriales bacterium | reverse complement strand
CAGATGAAAGCAAAAATTTTGGTCGTCGACGATGAGGAGAACATTCGAAAATCCCTGAAAATGATTCTGGAGTACGAAGGCTACCAGTTCCTCGAAGCGGCCGATGGGGAAGAAGCCCTGGAGTGTATCGATGATACCGTTGGCCTCGACCTTGTCCTTCTTGATATCAAAATGCCCGGCCGGGACGGCCTGGAGATTCTCTCGGAGATCAAAAAACGGCCCTACCCTCCTGAGGTCATCATGATTTCGGGCCAAGGGACGATCCAGACGGCTGTCGAGGCCACCAAGCTCGGCGCTTTCGAATTCCTGGAAAAGCCCCTCCACCGGGACAGGGTTTTGCTGACCATCCGCAACGCCCTCAACCAGAAAAAGCTGGAGCGGGAATGTCTCGACCTGAGGCGGAAAGCCGAGAAAAAATACGAACTCGTTGGCAATCACCCCCTGATGAAACAACTGTGGAAAGAAATCCTCAAAGCCGCTCCCACCAACGCCACTGTCCTTATCTACGGGGAGAGTGGCACGGGTAAAGAGCTCATCGCCCGGGCCATCCATAACCACAGCTTAAGGGCCCGCGAGAAATTCGTCCAAGTGAATTGTGCTGCCATCCCCGAAGAGCTCATCGAGAGCGAGCTTTTCGGTCACGAGAAGGGTGCTTTTACGGGCGCGACAGAGCGCAAGCTCGGGAAATTCGAGCTGGCCGACCGGGGCACCATTTTCCTCGACGAAGTGGGCGACATGAGCTTGAAAACCCAGTCCAAGGTGCTCCGCGTGCTCGAGGAGGGAGAGGTCCAGAAGGTCGGGTCTTCCAAAATCAACAAGGTCGATGTTCGCGTCATCGCCGCCACCAATAAAGACCTGCGCCAGGAAATCAGCCAAGGCAAGTTCCGCGAGGACCTCTTTTTCCGTCTCAATGTTGTCCCCCTCTATTCGCCACCGCTTCGAGAAAAAAAAGAAGACATCCCGCTCCTCGTCGAGTATTTTTGCCGAATCTACGCTGAAGAGAATAACTTCAGGCCAAAAAAATTCTCAGCCGAGGCCCTCGAAGCGATGATGAATTATCCCTGGAAGGGAAATGTTAGGGAGCTCCGCAACGTTGTCGAGCGGCTACTCATCATGACTGAGGGCGACGTCATCGAAAAAAAGCATCTGCCGGAGTCCATCCGGGGCAAGGCGGACGTGCCGCTACCCGATACCGGCCAGGCCAAGTCTCTGAAAGAGTTTCGGGACATGGCAGAAAGAGAATTCATCCTGGCCAAGCTGAGGAAGAACAACTGGAACATTTCGCGGACGGCTCGCGAGATCGACACGCCGCGGTCCAACCTCTACAAAAAATTAGCCCAGTATGGTATAAAGATAACAGTAGGAGTGGGCGAGGCGGTTGCTCCCGTTTCTCCGGCGGAGAAAACGGGGGAGGAAAGTCCGAACTCCACAGGGCAGGATGGTCGCTAACAGCGACTCCGGGCGACCGGAGGAAAGTGCCACAGAAAAAACACCGCCGACGGAGGAGGCGTGAGCCTCTCCGGGCAAGGGTGAAAAGGCGAGGTAAGAGCTCACCGCCCCGATGGTGACACCGGGGGCAGGGTAAACCCCATCCGGAGCAAGACCAAACGAGCCCCAATCCGGGATGGCCCGTCCCAAGGGGAAGGTAGGTCGCTTAACCCCCTGAGCAATCAGGGGGAAAGACAAATAACCGCCCCTGTCCAGCGCAGGAACAGAATTCGGCTTACGTCCCACTCCTGCTTTTTTATCTTAGAGGAGAGAAACAGCCATCCGGATGATAGTCAGGATATTGCCGGGGAAAATGCCCAGCTGGAGCACGCCGTAGAGGCAGAAGAAGAGCACTAAGAAAAGGGCGGGGTTTTCCTGGTCGATGAGCACAGCTTCGCGCTCCGGCGAAGGTTCCCGCATATACATGTAAACGATAATCCTCAGGTAATAAAAAACGGAAATCAGACTGGCCAGAACGCCGATGACAACCAGAGGGACTAGCCCAGCCCGCACCGCGGCGCTGAATACGTAGAATTTAGCCAAGAAACCGGCTGTTGGCGGGAACCCAGCCAGGGAAATGAGGAAGACGCTGAACGTCCCTCCAATCCAGGGATACTGAAAACCGATGCCCGAAAAATCCTCGAGCTCGGCATACTCCCGCCCCTTCCGGGTCATTGCGATGAGCGCTGCGAAAGCCCCGACATTCATGAACAGATAGGCAGCCAAGTAAAAGACCAAGCTTGTCTGGTCTCCAGCCAGGACCGCCACGAGGATGTATCCGGCATGGGCAATAGAGGAATAGGCCAGAATCCTCTTGACGTTGGTCTGCCTCAAGGCGACGAGGTTGCCAACAATCATGGTCAAGACACTGAGGGTCCACAGCACCCAGAAGACGAGCTGGGTTTCGGCCGAGGCGCCCCAGAAATCGAGGAAAATGCGCAGCAAGACCGAAAATCCGGCCGCTTTAGGTCCAACTGAGAAAAACGCCGTGATGGGCGTTGGCGCGCCCTCATAGACATCGGGCGTCCACATGTGGAAGGGGACGAGGGCAATCTTGAACGCAAACCCGATGAGAACGAGGGCCAGCCCGATGAGGCCGAGTTCTTTTTGAGCGCTGTCAGCCTGGAAATAATCGATGATATTCGATATGACGAGGGAGCGGCCAGCACCATAAAGAAACGCCAGCCCGAGCACCAGGAAAGCGCTGGCGAAGCTGCCGAGGAGAAAGTACTTGAGCGCTGCCTCCGAAGATTTGGTGTCTTTCCTCCTCAAACCGGCCAGGGCGTAGGAGCTAACCGACAGAACCTCGAGGCCGAGGAAAATGACGAGCAAGTCGGGGGAGGAGGCCATGACCATCATTCCGGAGAGGGCAAGAAGCAAGAGCGCATAGAATTCGCCATGATTAGCTTCTTGGTCGGCGATGTACTTGAGGCTGAGAAGGATGACCAGCCCGCCAGCAAGCGAGAAGAGCAGGAAGAAGAGGAGGGCCAGGTTATCGAGATAAAGGCTCTGATTGAAGAAAGAATAGGCTCCATTCCAGAATCTAACGCACAGCCCCCCACTTCCTGCCAGGAAAGCGAGGGAGATGTAGCCAAGATAATTCTTGTTCTCTTTCTTGAGGGTGACTTCGAGAAGGAGGACAGCCAGGGCGCCGACGACAATGGTGACAAGGGGCAGGAATGCGGCCGGGCTATTCATCCAGGTTTCCTCCCTTTGCTTCTGGTTTGGGTGGGTTTGCGGATTCACCGGGCAACGCTGGCTTCTCTTCGGCTCTATCTGTTATTCTGGCTGGCTCGTCGGCAGTCTTCTGGACGAACACCCTCTCCCGGCTCTTGATATGATTGAGCAGGTGGACGACGGAAGTGTCCATTTTGCGGAGGAACGTCTGTGGATAGATACCCATCCAGAACATCATGACGACAATGGGCACGAGATAGATAATCTCTCGCCGGTTCATATCCTTGAACGTCTTCACCTTCTCGTTGGTGATTGGACCGTGCATGACCCGCTGGTACATCCAGAGGAGATAAGCGGCAGCCAAGATGACGGTTGTCACGGCAAATACTGCCTGGAGCGGGCTGACTCGGAATACGCCGAAAAGGCACAACACTTCACCAACAAACCCGTTGAGCCCCGGCAATCCGACCGAAGAGAGCATGCAGACGAGGAAGAAGGCCGCGAAAACGGGCATCTGACGGCTCACTCCGCCAAAATCCTTGATCAGGCGGGTATGCGCCCGTTCATAAAGGATGCCGACGATGAGGAAGAGGGCCCCCGTGCTCAAGCCGTGGTTGAGCATCTGGTAGATAGCGCCCTCTATCCCCTCGACATTCAGGGCGAAAACAGCCAGCATGATGAGCCCCATGTGGCTGACGCTTGAATAAGCGACCAGCGATTTAACATCCTTCTGGATGAGGGCCATCAGTCCGCCGTAGATAATCCCAATCAAGCTGAGCCCGACAAGAAGCGGTAAAAATCTATCTACGGCGTCAGGAAACAGCGGCAGGGCAAACCTCAGAAACCCGTATGTCCCCATCTTCAGCAGGACGGCAGCCAAGAGGACCGAGCCGGCAGTTGGCGCCTCGACGTGAGCATCGGGAAGCCAGGTGTGGAAGGGGAACATGGGAACCTTAATGGCGAAAGCGAGGGCAAAAGCTAAGAATAACCACGCCTGAACTCCGGGGTTTAGCAGGAGCTGGTAGTGGTCAAGGATATTGAAAGAATAAATTCCTGTGGCCCGGTAATAATAGACATAAAGGACAAAAATGGCTACGAGCATAAGCAGGCTACCGAACATGGTCATGAGGACGAATTTGAGCGTGGCGTAGATGCGGCGTGGACCGCCCCAGACGCCGATGAGGAAGTACATAGGAATAAGCATCGCTTCCCAGAAGACATAGAAAAGGAACAAGTTGAGCGAGACAAAAACGCCGATGATGCCAGTTTCGAGAAGGAGCAGGAATATGAGGTATTCCTTGATTCTCTTCTCGATGTAAGTCCACGAGGACAGGACAGCGATGGGAAGGAGGAACGTTGTTAGGAGTACAAGGTATAGGCTGATCCCGTCGATGCCGAGATGATAGGAAATGCCGTAACCGAGCCAGGCTGATTTTTCCTCGAACTGGGGCGCGGCGGTTGTGGCATCAAAATGGAAATAGAGGAGGAGCGATATGGCAAAGGTGATGACGGTCATAAAGAGAGCACTTCCGCGCAGCATGTTCTTCTTTTCACTGGGCAGGAAGATGAGCAGGATCGCCCCCGCCAGCGGCAGGAAGGTAATGATGCTCAGGAGTGGCCAATGTGTCATCTTCTGTTCATATCCTCAACTCTAAAACACCAGATATCCGAGAAGGATAATCACGCCCACAAGGAAGACCAGAGCATAGTCTTTCACCAGCCCACTCTGGAGCAGGCTCAGCCACCGGCCGGCCAGTCCTGTCGCCTCGCCAGTAGCGTTGATTGTGCCATCAATGATGCCCAAATCAAAACGATGGTAAACAACCTCCGAGCCCCGGATGGTCGTGTTGACGAAGGCGGCGTTATAAATCTCGTCAACGTAATACTTGTTATAGAGAAGCCTGTAGATGCCGGGGAAGCGACGGACGAGGTTATGGGGCGTCTGGGGCCTCTTGAGGTAAAAGACGTAAGCAATATAGATCCCGCTCAAGGCGACAACCACGGAAAGAAGAATGAGCAGCCATTCCGTGCTCGCAGCCGGGTGAGCCTCATGCATACCAGTTCCATGAGTCGGCGCGAGGACCGGCGCAAGGAAACGATCGAACAGGTTGGCCTTCTCGCCGAAAACGACCGGGAGCCCGATGTATCCAGCGACGACCGAGAAAAAGGCGAGGATGATGAGGGGAACGGTCATCACCGGCGGCGATTCATGGAGGTGTTCTTTGGCTTTGGGGTCGAGACGCTCCTCACCATGGAAGGTCAGGAAAATGAGCCGGAACATGTAAAACGCTGTCAGAATGGCTCCCATGACCCCGAGTGCCCAGATAAAATACTGACCCCGAGCAAAGGCCTGCGTTAAGATGGCATCTTTGGAGAAGAACCCGGACAGGAAAGGAACACCAGCGATGGCAATCGCACCCACCAGGAAGGTTGGATAGGTGAGGGGAAGGTACTTGCGCAATCCTCCCATCTTGCGCATGTCGAGCTCGCCAGACAGAGCGTGCATGACACTTCCTGCGGCTAGAAACAGAAGGCTCTTGAAGAAGGCGTGCGTGTAGAGGTGGAACATCCCGGCCGCGTAGGCACCCACGCCGCAGCCCATGAACATGTAGCCAATCTGGCTGATCGTCGAGTAGGCCAGAACGCGTTTGATGTCATTGTGGGTGAGGGCCATGGTTGCCGCAAAGATCGCGGTCAGAGCGCCGACGACGGCGACGACCTGGGCCGCCTCGGGGGAAAGGCTGTAGAGAGCGTTCATCCGGCTAACCATATAGACGCCGGCGGTGACCATGGTCGCCGCATGGATGAGGGCGCTCACCGGCGTCGGGCCCTCCATGGCATCGGGAAGCCAGACATAAAGCGGTATCTGAGCCGACTTTCCCGTGGCGCCAACAAAAAGGAGAAGAGCGATGAGGGTAGCTACTCCGGCGCTGAGATGACCTCCCCGGAGAGCTGCATCAATGACCCCAAACTCGGTGCTTCCGACATGGAAGATGAGGAAAAACATACCGAGGATAAAAGCAGCATCACCGATTCGGTTGACGAGGAAAGCTTTCTTCCCGGCGTTGGCCGCCGAATGCTTTTCGAACCAGAACCCGATGAGGAGGTAGGAGCACAACCCGACCCCCTCCCAGCCGACGAACATCAGGACAATGTTGGAAGCCATGACGAGGAGGAGCATGGCGAAAACGAAGAGGTTAAGATAAGTGAAGTACCTTGTATAGCCCTTGTCTTGGCCCATGTAGCCGATAGAATAGACATGGATGAGGAAACCAACGCCCGTGACGACGAGGGCCATGACTGAGGAAAGCGGGTCGAGCTGAAGGGAGAGGTTGGCGGAGAAGCTTCCCGAAATAATCCAGGCGAAAAGCGTTTTGATGATGGGTAAGCTTTCAGGTTCGACTCTGAGGAGACCGAAAAAGGCGATGGCCGAAAAAATAAAAGAGGCAAGGACCGATAGGCACGCCTGCCAGGAAACCCACTTTTTGGAGAGCCAGCGGCCGAAGACGGCGAGGACAAAGGCGCTCGCCCCGGGGATAAACGGGATGAGCCAGAACGAATCCGTCATGTTACCCTTTCATCTGGTTGAATTCCTCTGCTTTGATCGTCCTTTTCTGGCGGAAAAGGAGGAGAATGATGGCCAGACCGACAGCCGCCTCTGCCGCTGCTACAGTGATGATGAAGAAGACGACCACCTGTCCGTGGAGCAACTGAGTGGCCTTGGCCAGGGCAATAAAAGCGAGGTTAGCGGCATTCAGCATGACCTCGACAGCCATGAACATCGTGATGAGGTCCCGCTTGGCGAAGAAGGCAATGACTCCCAGCGCGAACAGGAGCAAGCTTAAAATGAAGAAATAGCTGACGGGTATCATATTCCGTCCTTTTTCTTGACTAGCACCATGGCCCCGACGAGGGCAGCAATGATGAGAAGCGACGTAATTTCAAAAGGATAAAGGTAATCCGTAAAAAGGAGGCGTCCGAGTTCGGTTACGCTGCCGAGGGAAGCGGAGGCTGGCTCAGCTGAGGGTCGGCTGAAAGAAGCGACCGCTCCCCGGATGGCCAGAGCAAGCTGGAAGAAGAGCAGAAGCGCAAGAAAAATGGACAGGCGGACGGTCCATCTTTTTCTTTCCGCCGGAATTCCTTCTTTGAGGTTGATCATCATGATGACGAAGAGGAAAAGGACCATGATGGCACCGGCATAAATGATGACTTGAATGGCGGCAATGAAGGGCGCGTCAAGAAGTCCAAACAACCCAGCCAGGGAGGCAAAAGCCAGGACAAGAAAAAGGGCATTATGGGCTTGATTTCTGGAAATGATCATGGCCAAAATGGAACCCACGCACAGAAACGCCAGCAAGAAAAAGAGGAATATAGCCATTTTTTAGGTTTCCCATTATATTTTTTCGATTTTGGCGATGTCAAGATTTTTTTCCCCGCCAGAGTCCTTTGACAAGGGCGATGATTTTGCTATAATACAGATGATATCGCGGGGTAGAGCAGTCTGGTAGCTCGTCGGGCTCATAACCCGGAGGTCGCTGGTTCAAATCCAGCCCCCGCTACCACCTCCATTTTTTTCGAAGGGGTTTCTGGAGTTAAACCGTTTCCACAAATCCGTTCCGACCGAGACTCTCCAGGATCCCATCCGAGAGTTGACGACGGGCTCCACCTTTGCTGGCCATTACGAAATGGACGAGGCCAAAGCCAGGGTCGCCGAGATGCGCCGCCGCGTTGAACAAATGGGGCGGTCGACTCGAAATAGCTCTGGAGGTCCCGGCCT
>CAYUKK010000224.1:0-52601 GCA_964445305.1 uncultured Eubacteriales bacterium | reverse complement strand
AATCTGGCTCCTCGGCCAGGACTCGAACCTGGAACCTAGTGGTTAACAGCCACCCGCTCTGCCGATTGAGCTACCGAGGAGCAGGCACCGCTAATTTAGCATGAAAAAGGGGCAAATTTCAACCGCAACAAGTCCTCCGTGAAGGGGAACAGGGCCAGATTTGATTCGGGCAAAGGCCATGGACTTCCGGTTTTTGCAAAAGGCAAGGGGATGGTAAAGAGGAAAGAAAAAAAATCAGAACCGGTAGCCGGCCTGCTTGGCTATCTTGCGGTAATCCTCCCCCCACATCTCGACAATCTTGCACATCTCGTAGAGCCTCGAGCGGAGCCGCACGCCGATTCGATCCACGAGCGTATCGCCGCTTTTCTTATAGAAGGAATCCCGCGTATCTTCCTCTTCTTCCGTGTCGAGGTAATTCGAGGTGAAAATGGTCAACTTCTTCTGGTTATAACGCTGGTTGATGATATAAAAAACCGTCTCCTCGACCCAGGCGGTCGTGCGCTTCGCCCCCAGCTCATCAAGGACAAGCACCTCATGCTCAAAGACAGGCGCCAGGACCTCGGACTCGGTTAAATTCGAGTCGGGAGTGAAGGTGCTCTGGATATCACGGATGAGCTCACGAAAATCGTAGAACGAACAGGGGACGTGTTTTTTCTCGATGAGTTCCCTCAGGATGGCCACAGCCAGATGCGTTTTGCCCACTCCACAGGGACCGATGAACAGGAGACCGACTTCCTGGGCGGGATAGTTCTTGACGAACTTCTTCGAAATCTTGAGGGCGTCCCGGTGTGAATCGTTATGGACCTCGAAATTTTCAAGCGAGCAGTGCTCGTAACGCCGAGGAATCCGCGCCTGTTCCCAGAGCGTCTGGACTTGCCGCTCATAAAAGCAGGCGCATCGCCGCGCCACCTGCTTGCCCTCGGCTTCGACCAGAACCCAGCCTGTCCCTTCGCACTTGGGGCAAGTTTTTTCAGCCATCAGTTCAAATATCCTCGAAGCTGCTGGAGCTGGTGGGAAAGGGCAAGCTTGCGCATGGCTTTCTGTTCAATCTGTCGGATTCTCTCTCGCGTCAAGTTCAGCCTGTTGCCGATTTCCTGGAGTGTGTGAGGCTGGTCATCGTCCAGTCCGAACCTTAATTTTAGCACAAGCGCTTCCTTTTCATCCAGCTCATCGACGATGTCCCGGATCTGCTGTTCGATGGAGGCTTTGACAATCTGGTATTCGACAGGCGGGGAGCTCTTATCCTCAATCCTTCCTTCGATTTCGAGCTCACCGTCGGCGAGCCTGTCGCTCAGGGAGACATCGCGCTCGGCCAGGATTTCCAGGTCTTCGACCTCTTCCTTGCTGATCCTCATGCTTTCGGCGACCTCCTCCCGAGTTGGGTCCCGACCCAATTCCGCTTTAAGCTGGGCTACTGTCCTCCTCATCTGAGCAATCTGGTCGGTGAGCTTCTGGGGCAAACTGGCCATCCGGGCCGACCGGGTCAGGGCGTGGATAACTGCCTGTCTGATCCACCACACCGCATAGGAAATAAACCGAACATTCCGGCTGGGGTCATACCGCTTGGCTGCTTCAATCAAGCCGAGGTTGCCCTCGTTGATCAAATCAAGCATGCTCAACCCCATGCCCCGGTATTTCTTCACGTAAGAGACGACAAAGCGGAGGTTAGCCTCGATGAGCTTCCGAAGGGCTGTCTTATCCCCTTGCTGGATCCTTCGTCCCAGCTCCTTCTCCTCCTCTTCTGTATAAACGGGGAAGGCGGCGATCTGACTCATATACAGCTTAAGGTTTTTTGAATCGAGGTAGTCCTCGTAGCTCATCGCTCACTCCCCGCTTTCATCGAGCTTGACGACCTTCATATCGCTCACCCGGACAAGGCTTTTCTTACGGGCCTCGAATTCCTCCTCTTTGCCGCGGAAAAATTCTTTCTTTACGTATTCGAGAAGCTCGTTCACCTGGGCTTCCATCTGCTGCATCTTCTGCCGCATGTTGAGGATGACCTCGACCCCGGCCAAATTGACACCCAAATCGCGGACAAGGCTCAGGATGAGCTCGAGCTGCTTGAGGTCTTCGTCGGAATAAAGACGCGTGTTTCCCTGGCTTCGAGAAGGCTTGAGCAACCCTTCCCGCTCGTAGAGACGGAGCGTTTGAGGATGGAGGTCGTACATCTGGGAGACACTGCTGATATGATAGTAAGTCTTAGCTTCCTTCTTGGCTTCTTTTTTTCTTCTCATGTCAGTGGATCCCCATTTTTTCTCTCGGGTTCGCCGGTGAAATCCGCTCCAGCTCCTTCATCAGCTCACGGATCCGCTGGTCCTCAAAGGGTGGCGGGACGATGGTCACCTCGACAAACTGGTCGCCCCGGGCACGCCGGCCTGGTACGGGAGCTCCCATCTCCTTGAGCCTGAATTTCTGGCCGGACCTGGTACCGGGAGGAATCCTGATCATCCTCTTGCCGTAAAGGGTGGGAACTTCGATTTTCGCTCCCAGCGTGGCCTCAGGAACGGTGATGGGGAGTTTGAGGTAGATATTGGGCCCTTCTCGGCGGAAAAGAGAGTGGGGTCCAACATCGATGGAGATGAACAAATCTCCGGCTGGCCCGCCATTCCGGCCAGCGTTCCCCTTCCCGGGAACGCGGACTTTGGAGCCGCTATCCACGCCGGCAGGAATCTTGACGTTGATGAGCTCGGTCTTCGGAACGACCCCCTGACCGTGACAGGCCCGACATTCTTCGCCCCGGCTCGCGCCCGTGCCCTGACAGGCTGAGCAGGTCGAAGAGAAACGCATGAACCCACGCTGGACGTGGGAACGGCCTGTTCCACCGCAGGCGGGACATACCCTCTGGCCCGAACCCTGGATGGAGCCACGGCCCTGGCATTGGGTGCAGCTTACCATGCGGGTGAGCTGGATCCTCGTCTGGAGGCCGTTGATGGCGTCTTCAAACCCGATGCGCATGGAGTAATGAAGGTCCTCTCCCCTTTCCGGGCCTGTCCTGGCTTCGCGCGCTCCGCTGCCGAACAGGCTTTCGAAGAAATCGGAGAAAGAGGAAGTCCCGTAATCAGAAAAATCGAAGCCCTCGAACCCGGAGCTATAAGCTCGCTCACTCCCCCCGGGCATGCCCTCGCCGACAAACCCGAACTGGTCGTACTGGCTCCTTTTCTTCGGGTCGCTCAGAACGGAATAAGCTTCCTGGATCTGCTTGAACCTGGCTTCAGCGGCCTTGTCGCCAGGGTTTAAATCTGGATGGTACTTGCGGGCGAGCTTGCGGTAGGCCTTTTTGATTTCGGACGCCGTAGCGTTCCTTTCCACCCCCAGGATTTTGTAATAATCCTTGTCCATCCTCCGTCCCGCCTCTGCGGATGGGTCTTATTTTTTGTCTTCATCCACAACTTCAGCGTCGATGACTTCCTCCTCGCCGCTCTTGCTGGAAGAGGAGCCTCCCGAACTCTGGTGACCATACTGCCCGCTCGCCTGGCCGCCCGCGGATTGCTGCTGGCTGGCCTGCTGGTAGAGAGTCTCGGTGAGCTTGTGAGAGGCACGGGAGAGCGACTCGATGGCGCTTCGAATCCGGGTAAGGTCCTCACTTTCCATGGCCCGCTTGGTATTCTCGATCTCGCTCCGGACTCGGTCGGCCTCGGCCTCCGGAATCCTGTCTTTGTTCTCCTGGAGGAGTTTTTCCAGGCTGTAAACGAGCTGGTCAGCCTGGTTTTTGGCCTCGACAACCTCTCGCCGCCTCTTGTCCTCTTCCGCGTGGGCCTCGGCGTCTTTGACCATCCTCTCGATTTCCTTATCGTCAAGACCGCTGTGACCTGTAATGGTGATGGCCTGCTGCTTGCCCGTTCCGAGGTCTTTGGCCGACACGTGGAGGATACCGTTGGCGTCGATGTCGAAGGTTACCTCAATCTTGGGCACGCCTCGCGGTGCTGGCGGAATGCCATCCAGATGGAAGCGGCCAAGGGTCCGGTTGTAAGCGGCCATTTCCCTCTCCCCCTGGAGAACATGGATTTCCACGCTGGGCTGGTTGTCGGAAGCAGTCGAGAAAATCTCCGTCTTCTTGGTCGGAATGGTCGTGTTGCGGGGAATCATCTTGGTGAAAACACCACCCAGGGTTTCAATCCCAAGGGTGAGTGGGGTAACATCGAGGAGGAGGACATCCTTGACATCCCCGGCCAGGACTGCGCCCTGGACCGCGGCTCCGACGGCCACGACTTCGTCGGGGTTAACGCCCTTGTGCGGCTCCTTGCCGAAGAAATCCCGGACAAGCTGCTGGATGCGGGGCATTCGCGTCTGGCCGCCGACGAGGATGACCTCATCGATATCTTCAGGCCGCAGGTTGGCATCGGCCAGAGCCTGTTTGCAGGGGCCGACTGAACGCTGGATGATATCCTCGACGAGTTGCTCAAGCTTGGCCCGGGTGAGCTTCATGAGAAGGTGCTTGGGACCTGAAGCGTCAGCGGTGATGAAAGGCAGGTTGATTTCTGTCTCCATGGTCGTCGAAAGCTCTATCTTAGCCTTTTCCGCGGCCTCCTTGAGCCTCTGGAGAGCCATTTTGTCCTTGGTCAAGTCGATGCCGGTCTCCTTCTTGAATTCAGAGACAATCCAGTCCTGAACACGCTGGTCGATATCATCCCCGCCGAGGTGGGTGTCGCCGTTTGTCGCTTTGACTTCAACAATGCCTTCCCCGACTTCGAGGATGGAGATATCGAAGGTTCCGCCGCCAAAATCATAAACGGCAATAGTCTGGTCTTTCTTCTTGTCCATCCCATAGGCCAGAGCGGCGGCGGTGGGCTCGTTGATAATCCGGACAACCTCTAAGCCGGCGATCCGACCCGCATCCTTGGTCGCCTTGCGCTGGCTATCGTTAAAGTAGGCGGGAACGGTGATAACGGCTTTTTCAACCTTCTCGCCCAGGTAATCCTCAGCTGCCTTCTTGAGCTTCTGGAGAATCATGGCCGATATCTCGGGCGGAGCGTACTGCTTGCCCAACGCCTCGACGCGCACATCGCCATTGGGAGCCTGGGTCACTTTGAAGGGAACCTGCTTGATCTCCTCCGTAACTTCGCTGTATCGGCGCCCCATAAACCGCTTTATGGAATAAATCGTATTCTCAGGGTTGGTCACCCGCTGTCTTTTGGCAACCTGGCCAACCAGCCTTTCCCCCTTGGACGTAAAGCCGACGACAGAGGGCGTCGTTCTGCCTCCTTCCTCGTTGGGAATGACGGTTACCTTGTCGCCTTCCATGATAGCGACGACCGAGTTTGTAGTTCCTAAGTCGATTCCGATTATCTTCGCCATATTAACCTCCTATTTTAGTCAATCATTATTATAAAAGTTGAGTATAATTTTGTCAAGTATTTGCGATAAAAAAAATTGGGAAATTAATTTTTAGGGTAAACTATTCCCCTGAAGCCTTCCCCGATGGCCCAATACAAGGCTTTAGCCTCCTGAGGGCTGGAAAGCCTGATGTCGAGGCAGGCAAGAGGCTTTTTCCTTAGCTTCAGCCAGAGGTTTTTCAGGGGAAGCCAGAAATACCATTTAAGGGAGCGGCCGAGGCTGGCCATCTTGGTAAAAAAATTCCCCGACCCTGACCGAACGTAAATAGCCAGCCCGCTCGTCATGCTCAGCACATAAACCGAGGGCATGTCTTTAAGCTCAAGGACGTTGAGCTCAAAGGTGTCCCCAGATTGGGCGTTTCCTGGCTTGATTTTCTTCCGTTTGGGAGCAAAAAGAGCGCTCTTTTTCTGGAGGGTTATGACCTGGAGGGAGGCGGGGTTTCCCCAGGTCCGTATCTTTTCGACCTTCCACTCTCGCAAGGTCATCCCACTGGCCTTGAGGCGGATGCTCTTTTGAGGAAGGTCAAGAATCAAGTAGGAGGCCGGCGTTCGAGCCAGGGTCAACTCTTCCTTGAGGAGCTTATTCTTGATTGCTTCGCCCAGCCTTTGCTCACCCTGGGTGGGATGCCCGAAGAGGAGAACTGTCCCTAAAAGGAAGACCATAAGCAACCGCCTCACCATCTTGCGACCCGCTAATAGATATAAATTTTCGTGCCGATGGATGCTTTCTCGAAAAGAATTTTCAGGTCCTCGTCGCCAACCCGAATACAACCATGGGTGACGCTCCGGCCGAGAAGCCTGGTGTAAAGAGTGCCGTGGATGAAGTAGCCATCCCCGAAGCCCAAAGCATAATCTCCAAGAACGTTGGGCTCTATTCGCTCTCGAGGGTCCTTAGGAATTTCCTCGCCTTCTTCGATAAAAGCCCAGTCGGGCTTGATCCAGTAAGGGTCCCTGATCTTAGTCTTGACGTGGAATTCCCCCCGCGGTGTGTCGAATACCCAGCGTCGCCGTCCGCCAGGTTCCTCAAGGATACTCCCGGAGCCACAGGAGACGGTCGCCCGGCGCAATATCTCCTCTCCTTTCTTGAGATAGAGAATGTTGTTGCCCGAATCGACGACGATATAGATACCCCGAGGGGCAAGAGCCTGGATTTTCCTTTCCAGGGCCGCGTTTTCTAAGGCCAGCCGTTTTAAGTCCGCGGCCAATATCGCCGATTCTGACGGTTCTCGCCCGGAGCGGGTCGCCCTCCAAAAAATCACGTAACCCACTGCCTCGAGGGAAAAAAACAGGCATAGCAAGCCGACGAGAAGCTTCCACCATAGCCCTCTCATTTTCCCCTTCATCTTCGACCCCCCTTTAGCCATGTGAGCAACTCAGCAACGCTCTTCAGGGAACCGACAATGGTCACCGGCGTCCCGACCGAAACTTCCAGAAAAAGCTCGTCCATGACGCTGTCCTCGACGGCAATGCAGCCGCCCGTCAGACTGTCCTCGCCCCCACCATGGATTTCAATCAAGCTTCCAATCCCGGCGTTGGCCGGAATGAGGCCTTGCTTCTTAGCCAGAGAGAACCGCTGTCTGTCTTCTTCGTTCGGATAGTCAAGGAGGAGAGCTTTATAGAAGCGACTTTGAGGGTTTTTCCTCACGACCCGGTATTTTCCCTCCGGTGTCGCCTCATCCCCGGCGTGGAGCTTATCGGAAAGGCCGTACTTCCCCAACCCAATGTTGTAAGTGGCCGCGATTTTGCCGGCTTTGTACACGGTCAGAGTCTTTTCGAGCTTATTGATCACCAGGGCTGTCGCCCTCTTCTCCCTGGACTCAGCGACCGTTTCCTCCGCCCATCTCCGCCAGAGGTTGATTTGGTCCTCATCCGCATAGCGAGCAAGAAGGGAAAATAAGAATCTATGCGCCTGGTCGAGATAAATGTTTACTATTCTTATTTTTCCGCTAAGTTCAGTAAGCTTTTGTTTCTCGAGGCAAATCTCCGCTTCCCGCAGCGCAACTTCTCCGCGAGTCAGACTTCGGCGCACATCGTCGGCCTCACGGATGGTCAGGGTGAAATTCTTTATCTTTTCAAATTGCTCTCGAAGCGCCTTGACCTCGGCTGCACCGGCGCTCGAACGGAGAGCTTTTTCTTTCTCTATTTTCTCGAGTAAAGCCTGGCCTGTCTCGATGATGGCCCGGAAATCCTTCTCGACTTCTTCATAATTTCGGAACCAGCCGAACCTGGCTTTTTGCTGGATGAGCTTGTCCCGGGCCAGACGCAGGCTGGAAAGATACACTCGATACTCTTCGGGTACATAGACCGCTGCTTCTGCCCTCCAGAGCTCCTTTTCCTGATCGATCGCCTGGTTGACCACTGCCGGCACCGGCGGCGTCTTGCAGGCGACGAGGAAAGCACCCAGGACAGCGAGCGCGGCGAGGAGGAGGGCTCTCGACTTCACTCGCCAGATTCGTCCTGAGAGGATTTACTTTTTGCCCTTGACCTTTTCGATGGCCGCCTGGATCTGCCCAGAAATCGAAGCCGCCTTTTCCTTGATCGAGGCCGCCTTACTGGAGGCGCCGAGATAGTCTTCCTTGTCGATGGCTGCCTGGATTTCCGCGAACGAATCCTCGAGCCCCTTCAAGTCGGCGGTAAAAGCTTCGATGTCCGCTTTGGTCCCCTTGCCCCGGGGGGCCTTCTCCAGGAGAGCTTTGGCTTCGTCGAGCGAAGCCCTGGCTTCTTGCTGCGCCGTTAAGGCCGCATTCTTGGCCGCTTCTTTCTTGGCCGGGATGGTCGCTTTGAGGGCCTCAGCATCGGCCTTCACTTTGGCCAGCATCTCTTTGGCCGTCGTGAATTTCTTGAAGAACTTCTTGTCCTGTGTCGCCACTTCATCCAGGGCAGCCGTGAGGTCGGCGTTCAGCTTCTTGAGCTCGTCGGCGGCATAGACATCGGCCCCTTCCTTGGTTGCAGCTTCAACAGCCGCTTTGGCATCGTTTATCTCTTGGGTCGGCTGCTTGGCACAGCTCGAAAAAAGAGAAACCACGAAAACACCCAGAACCAAAAGCTTGATCGCGTTTTTCACTTCGAACCTCCTTTCTTGAATCTGCCTTTTCTGACCCTATTAGGTATTATTGCCCTCCGTCCGTTCTCACCTCCTTTCTCCAAAAAGGAAACGACCTCTTTCCCGCTGAGGATATTTATCAATGAGGCGGGGTTCCCAGATAAGACTGAGGCT
This sequence comes from uncultured Eubacteriales bacterium, assembly GCA_964445305.1. Classification (GTDB taxonomy): domain Bacteria; phylum Acidobacteriota; class Aminicenantia; order Aminicenantales; family UBA8522; genus CAYUKK01. Next base: position 44,051 of record CAYUKK010000224.1, on the reverse strand, counting down.
CAATTAAGGCGGGACAGTGTCATCCATCCACTGGACTGAATCAGCTGAGCGCATCGAGTTAGTCCCTCCTCCGATCCGTCCGGCAAAATCTCTATGATGATAAAATCTTTTATCACAACGCGAGACGTAAGTCAACTGGAGGGTGGGGCTACGGCCTCAGGCGTCCGGGTCGATGATGAACTTCTCCCTCATCAACATCTGAACTTCTTCACGGGCTTTCTTAATAATTGCCTCAGCTGTCTTGAACCTTTCCTCGGGAGGGGCGATCCTTCGGGCCACTCCCTGCTCGATTCCCTTGCTCCCGACGGCCACGGCCTCACGAGGAAAGACTTCCCACTGGTCCATGTTCGGGATGATGTAATCCTCGCTAAGCCCGCGGTCCTCGGCCACTTTGGCCAGCTCTTTGGCTGCCTCGATGCACATCTCATCGGTGATGGTCCGGGCACGGATATCGAGAGCGCCGCGGAAAATACCTGGAAAACCCAGGGAATTGTTAATCTGGTTGGGGAAATCCGACCGGCCAGTGGCCACGATTCGAGCGCCGGCTTCCTTGGCTTCCCAGGGCCATATCTCGGGGATGGGGTTGGCTTCAGCAAAGACAATCGCATCCTTGGCCATCGTCTTCACCCAATCTTTGCGGATGGTGCCAGGACCAGGAGTTGAGGCGGAGATGAGCACATCGGCTCCCCGGATGGCATCGGGGATATCCCCCTTGATTTGCTTCTCGTTTGTTTTCAGACAGATGTCCCATTTTTCTTTGAACTTCGTCTGGAGGATTTCCCTATCGCTGCGGTCTCGATGGAGAATCCCCTTGGAATCGACCGAAAGGATATTGCCAGGAGTGACACCGGCAGCCATGAGAAGGCGGACGATGGCCACTCCCGAAGCTCCGGCTCCAACCATCGTCACCCTTACTTCATCGATTTTCTTGCCGACAATCTTGAGGGCGTTGATCAACCCGGCTACGGTGACGCAGGCTGTTCCCTGCTGGTCGTCGTGCCAGACCGGAATTTCGCATTCCTGACGCAATGTGTCGAGGATCTTGAAACACTTGGGATGGGAAATATCCTCGAGGTTTACCCCACCAAACGTAGGCTGGAGAGCCTTGACGATAGCGATAAACTTGTCAGGGTCTTTTTCATTCAGACAGAGGGGAAAAGCATCCACGCCGCCCAGATACTTGTACAAAAGCCCCTTACCTTCCATGACAGGAAGACCCGCCTCCGGACCGATGTCGCCCAACCCAAGAACTCGCGAGCCGTCGGAAATGACAGCCACAAAATTCCATTTGTTCGTGTAATCGTAAGCCTTTTCCCGGTCCTGGTGAATCTCCTTGCACACGGCAGCGACACCGGGCGTATACCAGATAGCGAAGTCGTCAAAGCTGCGGATCCGGCACTTCAGGGTGACGCCGATTTTTCCTCTGTAATAGGCATGAAGACGCAGGGCTTCCTTCGAGGGTTTTTCTGCTTTAGCCAGCAATTCCTCGATGGTCACTTCTTTTTTCATGGATGATAACCTCCTTGATATGAAGAAAGCCGTATTATAAACCTTGGCCCAAGAAAGTCAAACCCTCCGCATCACGCGGAATTCAGGTTATAATTATGACTTTAACGGCCAGAAGCTTGTGATTGATCATGCGTTTTATATACAACAATTTCCCTCGGCCGAACAATCCTCTCTCTTTACCGATCGAGCCGTGGGGCAATTGACAATTCGCCGTCGAGATGATAATAACCGAAGCCTAATGAAGGGAGTCGGACCGGTTTTTAGCGCCGCATGGATGGCGCTGGTTTCCGACTCAACCTCACAGGGATAGGAGCGAAAGATCATGCTTCTCGACCCAGCGAGCAAAGAGAGAATCCGGGCCAAAATCTACCGCATCCTGGAGGAGATCGGACTCAAAGTCGAAACCGAAGAGATGCGGCAAGCTCTCACGGCCATCGGTTGCAAAGAAAAAAGCGGCCTCCGGGTCAGCATTCCCAAACGGATTATCGACGAGATTGCCGCCCGGCAGAAAAAAGCCCAGGCGGAGGACGCCGCCATTCAGGAGCTCTATTACCGCTGCAATATCGACTGGACGCACGCGATTCTCTGGAGGCACCAGGTCGATGAGATCAAGCGGGCCCTCGAAGAAAAACTTCTCGTCTCGGCCTTTGATTGCGGCCCGACTAAATATTACGATTACCGCCAAAAGAAAGCGATCGCCGTCAACACCGAAATCTTTATCGAGATGAAGAAGCTCGCTCAGGCGACTCCGGAGGTCGGCTATGTCGCCAACTGGTACCGGAACGATGCCCCTCCGCGGCTGGAAAGGCTCGAATCGTTGATTCTGGCCTTTGAATACACGGACAAGTCAGCCGGAGTCGAGGCCATCTATCCGGAAGTCATCAAATACCTCAAGGAGGCGAGCGATATCCTGAGCGGCGATTCTGGCGACGAGCCGGGGACCTACCTCGCGGGCTCGGAGTGTATCATCCCGCCGCTTTTTCTCGACGACCGCTCGGCCCGGGACATTCTCGAGCGGAAAAAATGGGGTATCCGGAAGTATCATGTCGCCACGATGGGCGCCCTGGCCGTTTCCCTTCCCGTCACCATTGCCGGCGCCGTGGCCGTCTCGGCGGCCGAACTCCTGGCCGGCTGGACGGCCGTTTACGCCGTCGACCCGGAAGCCCGGTTCAATGCCCGGGCGATCTGCAACAGCATCGACATGAGGACCGGCCAACCGACCTATGCCGGCCCCGAGATCCATCTGGTTAACCTCGGAGTGAAAGAGATCTTCGATGAATTTTTCGGCGGACATTGTTGGGTCGACGTCTTCTTTTCTCCCACCGTCGCCAACCCCGGTCTCCGGGCCGTCTACGAGAATTTTTACGGCTCGGCGGCCAGGGCCAGGATCGGCGGCAAAACGGATATCCCCTATATCGGAGTCGGAACCCTCGGCAACGGCGCTGTCGGCTCCCCGACGCAGCTGATGCTCGACATCGAAATCCGGAGGTCCCAGTTCCTCTTGAAAGAGCGGATTTTTGTCGATGAGAAGGAACTGGCTTACGACGAGATCGCCGACGTCGTTCTCGAAGGAAAAGACTTCCTCGGAACGGCCTTAACTCTCGAACGATGCCGGGACCTCTGGCATTCAGACATCCTCTCGGCCAAGGAGGAAATTTCGGCCGACGAAATCGCCATCAGCGAGAAAAGCATCCTCGACGCCTGCGATGAGGCATGGAGAGAAAAGATTAGAAAAAATTATCAATACAGGGGCCTGGACAGGGAAAAAAGAAGAGCCCTCGACCAGGTTCTGAGAAAAGCCCGGCACGAACTCCTGGAATCCTGAGGGGAGAGAAAACGATGAATAAAAACTTTGAACCAGACGAAATCAAGCAGCTCGAAGAAGACGCCCTCCGGTTTGTCATCCCTCATTTTTCGAGCAACGAGGAACTCCAAAAAGCGCCCAAAATCTTCGTCCGCGGAGAGGGATGCTATGTCTATGACGCTGCCGGCAGACGCTACCTCGACACCTTCGCTTCCCTTCTGACCACGATCTGCGGCCACCAGAGAAGAGAAGTCGGCCAGGCCATCAAGGATCAACTGGAAAAGATCGAGTTTTTCCCAAACTACGTCGATACGTTCACCGTGCCGCTGATCAATCTGGCCAAAAAAATTGCCGCCATCATGCCCGGCGATCTCGGCGTCTGCTTCTTCGTCAACAGCGGTTCGGAAGCCAATGAGACGGCGATGAAGATGGCCCGGCAGTATTTCTGGGAAAAAGGCGAAAAAAACCGGCACAAAATTCTCTTCCGGCGTTTTTCCTATCACGGGACGACACTCGGCGGATGCTCGACCACGGGAATTCCCTGGTTTCGCGAATATTTTGAGCCGCTCCTCTCGCGGAACTTCATCCCGACATTTTCCGCCCGCTGCTACGACTGCGAAATCCGGCTGAAGCCGGAGAGCTGCAGGCTGCGCTGCCTCGACCTCGTCGAACAGCAGATTCTCTGGGAAGGACCGGAGTCGATCGCCGCCTTTCTCATGGATCCGCTTCCCGGGTCGAATATCGGCTATCCGGTTCCTCCCGACGGATACCTCCGCCGGGTGAGAGAGCTCTGCGACCGATACGGAATTCTCCTCATCTTCGACGAGATTCAAACGGGATTCGGAAAAACGGGCAAGATGTTCGTCTGCGAGCACTGGAATGTCGTCCCCGATATCATGACGATCGGAAAAGGCTTCAGCGGAGGCTATATTCCGCTGGCCGCGACGGTGGCCGGCGAAAAAATCGCCTCTGCTTTTCGCCAGCCCGGACATGAGTTCCGCAGCGGCTCGACCTACGGCGGACATACCTTGGCCTGCGCCGCCACCCTGGCCAACATCGAAATCATCGAGAGGGAAAACCTGGTCGGTAACGCGGAGCGAATGGGAAAATACCTGCGAGAACGGCTGGAGGGTTTGCGGCGGAAATTCAAAATTGCCGGTTTCTTGAGCGGGCTGGGTCTTCTTCAGGCGTTGTTCCTGACCGCGGAGCCCGATTCGATGAAGCCGCTCCCGAGCCGCCTGAATGTCGGCGGATTCATCCGCGATTTCTGCTATCGACATGGAATCATCCTGCGGAACAACGGGGATATCCTCGTCTTTGCCCCGGCGCTCGTCATCGGCCGCGAAGAAATCGACGAGATCAGCGGCGTACTGGAAAGGGCGCTCGAGGCGGCGACGAAGAATTTCGGCCTGTAGAGGAGAACCGGACAGGAGACATCCGATGGGACTTCGCGCCGAGAAAAGAAAGTCCATGTTCGGCCGGATGCTGCTCATCCGCCGGTTTGAGGAAGAAGTCAAAAAGCTCTACCAAGAGGGCCGGATTGTCGGCGCCATCCATCTCTACATCGGCCAGGAAGCCGTGGCCGTCGGCGTCTCGAGCGGTCTGAAAAAAAGAGACTACGTCTTCAGCACTCACCGCGGCCATGGTCACGCGATCGCCAAAGGATGCGACATCAAGCGGATGATGGCCGAGCTCATGGGCCGGGACACAGGACTTTCCCGAGGACATGGCGGCTCGATGCACCTCTACGATCCCGCCCGCGGTCTCATGGGAGGAAACGGAATCGTCGGCGGCGGAATTCCGCTGGCTCTCGGAGCCGCCTTCTCGGCTCAATACCGCGGTACCGACCAAATCGCGGTGACGTTCTTCAGCGACGGCGCCGCCAACCAGGGAGTCTTTGCCGAATCCCTCAACCTCGCTGCCCTGTTTCATCTTCCGGTGATTTTCGTCTGCGAGAATAACCAGTATGCCGCCACGACCTCCGTCCGGCGGAGTTTCGCCAAAATGGCCATCGCCCAGAGGGCAGAGAGCTACGGAGTGCCCGCGGAAACCGTGGACGGAAACGATGTCGAGGCTGTTCACGACGCGGCCCTGAAGGCCATCCGAAGAGCCCGTCGCGGAGAAGGACCATCCCTCATTGACTGCGAGACCTACCGCCTCGAGCCGCATTGCGGGATTATCCCCGACCAGAGAGAAAGGGGAGAACGCGAAGCCTGGCGGGCGAAAGATCCGCTGTCTCGCTATAAGGAAAAATTGTTGGCCGAACGAATCCTCACGCCTTCCAAGATCGAAAAAATGGAAAAAGACATTGCCCGGGAGTTGGCGAAGGCGGTGAAATTCGCCGAAATCAGTCCCTGGCCCGACCCGGAAGCGGCCCTTCACAAGGAGTGTCTGGTTTAAAGGATCACGGGGATGCGGAAAATCATGTACCGGACGGCGATCACCGAAGCCATGCGGGAGGAAATGGAGCGCGACGGCCGCGTGTTCATCATCGGTGAGGATGTCGATCTCTTCGGCGGTGTCTACAAATTGACCAAGGGGCTGGTGGAAAAATTCGGTCCCCGGAGAGTGCGCGGCACGCCTATCTCGGAAGCGGCTTTTATCGGGCTGGCGGCCGGCGCCGCCATGACCGGTCTCCGACCGATTGTGGAGATCATGTACATGGATTTCGCCCTGGTTGGCATGGACCCGCTGGTCAACCAGATCCCCAAGATTCCCTACATGTCCGGCGGGCAGGTGAAAATTCCGCTCGTCGTCAGGGGGCAGTTCGGCGTTGGCACGGCCGAAGCCGCCCAGCACTCCCAGCACCTCGAAAGCTGGTTCATTCATACGCCGGGTTATAAAGTCGTCATGCCTTCGACCGCCTACGACGCCAAGGGCCTCCTCAAATCCGCGATCCGGGACGACAACCCGGTGCTTTATCTCGAAAACCGCGTCCTGTATCTGCGAAAAGAAGACGTGCCGGAGGGAGAATGGCTGGTTCCCATCGGCGTGGCCGACGTAAAAAGAGAGGGCTCGGACATCACAGTCGTGGCGACCTCGAACGCCGTTCACAAGTCGCTGGCCGCGGCCGAGCAACTGGCGGGAGAAATCAGCGTCGAGGTGGTCGACCCGAGGACGCTCGATCCGCTCGACTTGCCGACGATCCTAAGATCGGTAAAAAAAACAGGCCATCTTCTTGTCGTCCAAGAAGGCGTTGCTGGCGCCTGTTTCGGAGCGGAAGTCATCCGGCAGGTCGTCCGGGAAGGATTCGGCGACCTGGAGAGTGCGCCGCGCGTCCTCGGGGCGAGGGACGTCCCTGTCCCCTTCAGCCCCGTCCTGGAGAGAGCGTATGTTCCTCAGGTTGAGGATATCGTCGCAGCAATCCGACGAATGCTCGGTCGGACCAGGAACGAATCGCCCGCCGATATTGGATGAAGGCGCAGCCGGCGGTTGCTCTTGAAGAAGATGCTGCGGATCTCATTCAAGGACAAGAGGAAGCTGCGGGTTCATGGTTGGAAAGCCACGAACTCGTATTTATCGTTTTTCTTGCGCACGCGGCCGAAATAATGGACGGGGTCGTGGACAAAGGCCAAAATCCAGTCCTCGGCGATGGCCTGCTCGTAGAGCCTTTTGCGGGTCTCCAGCGTCTCCAGGGGATAGAGGTCGTAACTCATGATGTAGGAGAGCCCAATGTGAGCCGAGGTGGGAACGAGGTCGCCAAGGTAGAAGAGCGTGTGGCCACCTGAGTGGACCTTCACCCCCTGGTGCCGCGCTGTATGACCTGGTGCGACCACGACCTCCACTCCCGGCGTTATTTCTTTCGAACCGTCAATCAAATCAAGCAAACCGTGTTTTTCGAGGGGCAAGAAATTTTCGGCCAGGTAACTTGTCTTTTCTCTTTCGTTGGGATGGAGGGCCGATTCCCACTCCCCTTTCTGGATGACATAACGGGCTCGGGGAAAGGTCGGCACAACTTCCCCTCTCTCGTTACGATAAGTATTTCCGCCGCAGTGGTCGAAATGGAGATGGGTATTGATGACGAAATGGATATCTCCTGCCGCAAACCCGGCCCGCTCGAGCGAGGCAAGAAGCCCGGGCCGGCGCTCGACGCAGTAGATGTCGGAAAACTTCTCGTCAACTTTGGAGCCGATTCCCGTTTCAACCAGGACGATGGCTTCAGGGGTGCGAACGAGAATAGAATTGAGGGCGAGCTTGATCCTGTTTTTCGAGTCGGGCGGGCACTTTTTCTCCCACAGGACCCTCGGCACCACACCGAACATCGCTCCCCCATCAAGGTGGAAATAGCCGTCTCGCAGGCCGTAGATATCGAAACCCCCCAGGCGGAGCTTGTCGACGCTCATTGGAGAAGCCTGTCCAGGTCGTAGACGAGGTTATGGCGGGAATAGTCAGCCACCTCGATTTTTCCCGTGTCCATGCGGATGGCATCCTCCGGACAGGCCTCAACACAGAATCCACAAAAGCAGCAACGACTCAAATCAATGACGAACTTAGCCGGAACCTTCTGGATTTCTGGGTCTGGGTCCTCGCTGGCTTCGATAAAAATGCATTCGGAGGGACAGACCGTCATGCAGAGCATACAGGAGACACACCTCGGCCTGCCGTCCTCGCGCTTCATCAGCCGATGGAGGCTGCGGTGACGTCGGGCAATTTCCTTTTTCTCCTCCGGATACTGGATAGTCACTGCGCCCCGGCGTTTGACCTTGAAACCGAGGACCTTGAGAATGTGGAAAGCCATATTGACGACAAAATGCCGGCAGGTGATGACCGCGCCCCTGAGGATTTCGAAAAAATATTCCAGCGCTTTAATCATTTGACGATTCCCATAATGACCCCAGTGCCCACGATGTTCACCAGGCTGAGGGGGATGAGAAGTTTCCAGCCAAGGTCCATCAGCTGGTCGTAGCGGAAGCGCGGGTATGTCCAGCGGATGAGAATTTGAAGCCAGCAGAAGAAGAAAACTTTAAGGTTGAAGGCGGCCAGCTGGAAGAGGACAACGACGCCGTGGGGAAGAAGCCACGTCCCGCCCCACGGAAAATGGAAGCCATCGGCGGCCATCCACGGCACCTGCCAGCCGCCGAAGAAGAGTGTCGTCACCAGGCAGGAGACGACGATGATCTCCATAAAATCGGTCATCATGAAAAGTCCCCACTTCAACCCGCCGTACTCGGTGAAGAAGCCGATGATCTCGGACTCGCCTTCGGGAAGGTCGAAGGGCACTCGCTTGGTCTCGGCTAAGGCAGCAAAAAAGAAAACAAGAAAACCGAGCGGCTGAAGGAGGATTCCCCAGCGAGGAATCCACCCGAAAAGATTCTCTCCCTGGAAGGCGACGATGGTCTGCAGGCGCAGCGAGGGATAAACCATGATGACACCGATGAGGGAAAGTCCCAGGGCAACTTCATAGGAGATGAGCTGGGCTGCCCCGCGCATGCTACCCAGCAGGGTGAACCGGTTATGGGAGGCCCAACCGCTGATGATGATCCCATAAATCCCGAGAGAAAGCATGGCCAGGATGAAGAGGAGTCCAGCGTTGAGGTCGAGAATCTGGAGGTTGATGCTCCGGCCGCCGATGGTCAGAGTATCACCAAAGGGGATGGCGGCAATAGTGATGGCGACAAAAAAGAAGGAAAGAAAGGGGGCGATGGTGTGGAGGAAACGGTTGGCAAAGGGCGGTACAAAATCCTCCTTGAAAATCATCTTGATGGCGTCAGCAAAAGGCTGAAAGAGCCCGATGAGCCGCAGCCCGAGGATGTTGGCCCGGTTGGCACCGACCCGATCCTGGATCACCGCGCTCTCCTTTCTCTCCAACCAGGTAAGGTAAAGCGTCAGCGTCAAGAACCAGATCAAGGCGCAAACGATCTTGATGACGGCAATGAGGACGTCCATGGCTCTACTTAAAAAAAGGAATTTCCCTGGCCATCTCCCGCCGCACAGCCAGCGGCGAATCGAGCTGCCAGAAATACTTATAATTAACCCTCAACTCTTTGGCCAGCTCAAGGAGGATCTTCCACTCAGGAAGGCCGCCTCCGTTGTCGAGCGCTGGGGTGAAGGTTTGAACCCTTCCAGCCACGTTGGTCAAGCTGCCTTCCTTTTCCGCCACAAGGAGGGTCGGGATGACGATATCGACGAGCCCATCCAACCCACTCTTATGGGGCGTCAAAAGAACCTTGGTCCTGATACGATCGAAGGCTCGCTGGATGTCGGCCAGGCTGAATCTTGACTCCAGGAAGGAACCAAAAAGGAGAAGGATGTCCGTCGTCGTGGCCAAGCTTTCGAGGTCAAGAGGAACGGCCGAGAAGCCGATTTCCCTCGCCCCGCGGCTGTTGGGCGTTCGTTCTTCAGTGAGAAGAAACCCATCGCCCTTCCCCGCTGGCGGGTCGACGATATAGATGTTCTCCAGTCCCAGCCCCTGTCGGAAAATCTTGTGAGCCAGGAAAAGCTCCTCGTTGGTGAGCCAGGTGTGGAGGATGACCGCCAGGCGGGAGCGCTTTTTCATGAAAAGGAGGCTTTTTATTTTTTCGACCAGGTAAAGGCGAGCTTTCTCCCAGCTGAGCTCTGTGTCCTTGCCTCCTTTCTTGAGGAGGATTTTTTCCTGCCTGTCCTCGTCGAGATAACGGTAGCCATACCGTCCGAAATCGCAGATCCAGAACTTGTTGACATCGGGGTTTTCGCGGGCCCGGATGCGAAAAACCCGCTGGGTCGTGGGGATGCGGGGAAAGCCCGGCAGCCAATCGATGAGGATGTTGCACCCCCGGCTGCAAAGAGGACAGATAGATGCCTTCTTCTCCAGGAACCACGTCCGGGTCTTGAAGCGAAAATCCGTGTCCGTGATCGCCCCGACCGGACACAGCTCAGCCAGGTTGCCCGCATAGTTATTGTCGATGAACTCGGACTCGTAAATGCCGATTTCCGAGTGGATGCCTCGATGGAGCACGCCGGCATCCCGCGTGGCCGTGATTTCGTCGAGGAAACGGACGCACCGCGTGCAGAGGATGCAGCGCTCCCTGTCCAGGATGAGGTTCTTGCTGATGGGGACTTTTTTGTCCCGCCTCTCCTTGACCTCTTTGAACTGGCTTTCGAAGAGGCCGTAAGCTTCGAAATAATCCTGGAGCTTGCACTCTCCCGCCTTGTCGCAAATGGGACAATCGAGAGGATGTTCGGCCAGAAGGAACTCGAGGACAGCCTGCCTGGCCTCGATGACGCGGGGGCTTTTGGTGTGGACTTTCATCCCCTCTCGGACGACCGTCGAACAGGCGAGCTCCAGCTTGGGCAGGCCCTCTATCTCGACCAGACACATCCGACAGCTCCCCTCGGGGGCGAAAGCCGGGTGGTAGCAGAAATGGGGAATGGGGATACCAACTTCCTCGGCGGCCCGGAGGATGGTCGTCCCTTCTTTGACTTCAACAGCTCGGTCATCGATAAAAAATTTAGCCATCGGTTTTTCTATCCATCTTTTTCAGCCCGCCAGGCAAGCCTCCAGTTCGTCCCGGAATTTCCGGCAAATAGAAAGAATGGGCAAGGCGGCCGCATCGCCCATCGGGCACAGCGTCTTGCCTTTGATATTCTCGGCCAGCCGGATGATCGTGTCGATGTCGTCCTTCTCCCCTTGCCCTCGAGCTATCCTCTGGACAATTTTATAAACCCAGGAAGTCCCGATGCGGCAGGGAGTGCACTGGCCACACGACTCATGGGAGTAGAACTTAGCGACTGACCTGAGAACCTCGAGGATGGGTGTTTCCTCGTCGATGACGATCACTGCCGCTGAACCGAGCATGGAGCCGACCTGGACCAAAGAATCGAAATCCATGGGGATGTCGATTTCGTCTGCCTTGAGGAGGGGAGCCGACATGCCCCCGGGAATGACGGCTTTGAGCTTTTTCCCGTCCTTCATTCCGCCGGCTAAGTCAAAAATGATTCTCTTCAAGCTCGTCCCCAGCGGCAACTCATAGATGCCGGGCTTCTTGACCATGCCGCTGACCCCATAAATCCTCGTCCCTCCATCCTTGGGCAGCCCTCGGCTGACGAACCACTCAGCGCCATGAAGGATGATGAAAGGCACGTTGGCCAGGGTCTCAACGTTGTTGATGACAGTCGGGCATTGAAAAAGACCGACAGAAGCGGGGAAAGGTGGTTTGAGCCGCGGATGGCCCCTTTTGCCTTCTAAGGATTCAAGAAGAGCCGTCTCTTCACCGCAGATGTAGGCTCCAGCGCCCCGGTGGACGACGATGTCCAGGTCAAACCCGCTTCCGAGGATATTTGAACCCAGATATCCTTTTTTTCCGGCTTCGCCGATACCCCTTTCGAGCCTCTGGGCAATGGCTTCATACTCACCCCGGATGTAGATGAATGCTTGATGGATGCCCACGCAATAGGAGGTGATGATGATTCCTTCGATGAGGAGGTGGGGGTTGTGGGTCATGATGTAGCGGTCCTTGAAGGTCCCCGGCTCTCCCTCGTCGGCGTTGACGCAGAGATACTTGGGCCTGTCCACGTTTTGTGGCACAAATCCCCATTTTACCCCAGCCGGAAAGCCCGCTCCTCCCCTCCCCCGCAGGTTGGCTTTCTTGACCTCTTCCAGGATTTCAGCGGGTTTCATCCGGGTCAGGGCTTTTTCGACGGCTTTGTAGCCGCCTTGCTTCAAATAGACCTCTATCTCGAAGAGGTTCTTGACGCCGAAATCCTTGGTCAGTATCTTTTCTTCCACTTTTCTATTCCAGGCTGGCGATGAGTTTATCGATTTTCTCTTTATCCAGGTTGCCGTGATAGTCGAAATTGACCATCAGACAGGGCGCCTGCTCGCAAGCGCCCAGGCATTCGACAGTCGTCAGGGAGAATTTTCCGTCGGGCGTTGTCTCGCCCGGAGCGATGCCAAGCTTCTCCTTGAGATACTCGATCAACGTCCCCGCGCCGAGAAGAGAGCAGGTCAGGTTGGAGCAGACCTGGAGATGGTACTTGGCCGGCGGCCGGCGCAGAATCATCGTGTAGAAAGTGGCCACTTCTCGGACTTTCATGGGCTTTATGCCCATCAAGCTGGCAATGAACCGCTCTTCGGCGGGGGAAATCCATCCTTTTTCCCGCTGAACCAGATGGAGGATGGGAAGAAGCGCCGCCTCCTTCTTTGGATAGCGAGCCATAACTTGCTCGATTCTTTTTTGCAAATCTTCGGAATAGTCGCGACTCACCGGTCCAGCTCTCCTCCGATCATGTTCATGGAGCCGAAAGTCGGAATGACGTCGGCCACATAGCGTCCCCGGATGAGGAACTCAAGAGCTGAGACGATATGGAAACAGGGAGCTCTCAGATGAAGCCGGTAGGGCTTGTCCGAGCCATCAGAGACGATGTAAAAACCGAGCTCGCCATTTCCTCCTTCGACAGCAAAATAGACTTCGCCCTTGGGCGGACGGATGCCATGGCCGCGCATGAAAAATTTGAAATGGCGGATCAAGCCTTCAATGCTCGTATAAGTATCCTCCTTGGGCGGCACAGCACAACCTGGCTTTCTGGCCAAGATACCCTTAACAACCACTTTCTCCGAGCCTTCAAGGTTGGGCGAAAGCTTTATCCTCTCCCTCACCCTTTGAGTCCGGGAAGCGCGGATGGCCTCGGCCGGCTCAATGCCATCGGCCATGACCGCGCCTGGCGTTCGAGGAATCCGAACGGCCGCCTGCTCGACAATCCGCAAGCTCTGCTCCATCTCCTTCATCCGAACCATGTACCGGTCATAGTTATCCCCTCTCTCGCCGAGGGGGACCTCGAAATGGAGCCGGTCATAAACAAGGTAAGGGTGGGCCTTCCGCACATCGTAGTAGACACCGGCGGACCGGAGGCACGGCCCTGTCCAGCCGAAATTGATGGCATCCTCCGCCGAGATCGAAGCGATATCCCGGGTCCGGTTAAGGAAAATCTTGTTCTTGTCGAGAAGTCCGTGGACATCTTTAAGGACCTGGCGAGTTTCGGTAACGGCCTTTTTCAAAACGGTGTCGAAATCGGGATGGAGGTCAGCCCGCACGCCGCCAACGCGGATGTAGGAAGTCGTCATCCGGGCTCCTGTTGTCTGCTCGATAACGTCCCAGATGAACTCACGGGCCTTCATCTTGTAGAGGAAGACGGTGAAAGCGCCGCATTCCATGGCCATGGCGGCCAGACAAGTAAGGTGGTCGGAGATACGCGACAGCTCGCTCATGATGACCCGGATGTACTGGGCCCGCTCCGGCACCTCCACGCCCATTAGCTTTTCCATGGTCATGACATAGCCCAGGTTGTTGATCAAGGGGGAGACATAGTTCAGCCGGTCAGTGTAAGGGAGCAAATTGAAGTAAGTGCGGTGCTCACACGTCTTTTCGAAGCCGCGGTGGAGATAACCGACCTCGACCTCCGAGTTTAGTATTCTTTCGCCGTCGAGCTCGAGCATGATGCGGATGGTGCCGTGCATAGCGGGATGGGAAGGGCCCATGTTGAGAAGGAGGGTTCCTGGTTGAGCCTCTTTCTCAATCCTTGTCGCCATGTCACTCCCTCAACCTAATCCGCGGCTGACGCTTGCGGAGGGGATAATCCTTGCGCAGAGGATGACCCTCGAACCCGTCATACATGAAAATGCGCCGTAAATCGGGATGCCCCTCGAACTCGACGCCAAAAAGGTCGTAGACTTCCCTTTCCAGCCAGTTGGCGTTCTTCCAGAGCTCGGTCAAAGAAGCGATGCGGAGTTCTTTCTCGGAAAGCCTTGTCTTCAGGCGAAGCCGCTTGTTTTGAGCCAGCGATAAAAGGTGGTAGACCATCTCGAAACGTGGCTCCTGCCCCAGATAATCGACGCAGGTGATATCCAGAAGGAGCGTGTACTCGTGGGGCTTGCCGTAGAGAAACTTGACGACGGGAATCAACGCCTCTTTTTGGATGATGACCACCTCGTCGCCGAGGTCGGTGAAAGCCGCCTCCACGTCGTGCGGAAATTTTTGCTCGAGCAACGCTAAGAGCGCCGTCTTTTCCATCGCCATTCTTGATCCTGATGCTGGATTTTTTCCTGGAGCTTGAGCAGGCCATCGAGCACAGTCTCTGGCCGGGGCGGGCAGCCGGGGATGTAGACATCGACGGGGATGATGGCATCGATTCCCTGGACGACGGCATAGTTGTCGTAGATGCCCCCGCTCACAGCGCACGTCCCGAAGGCGATGACCCACTTGGGCTCGGTCATCTGGTCGTAGACCGTTTTCAAGACGGGAGCCAGTTTTTGCGTGACCGTGCCGACGACGAGGAGCATGTCCGATTGCCGGGGCGAAAACCTGGTCCAGCCGGCGCCGAAACGGTCGATGTCAAAATGGGCGCAGGCGGCGGACATGTATTCCATGCCGCAGCAAGCAGTGACGAAAGGATAGTGAAAGAGGGAGAACTTGCGCGCCCAGCCCAGGACGTAATTGAGCTGAGTCGTGATGAACTCGGCGGGCGGCCGGCGCAACGTCTTCTCTTCAGGCATTTTTACTCTCTTATCAATCCCACTCGAAAGCTCCCTTCTTCCAGGCATAAATAAAGCCAACGACAATGACAAAAAGATAAGCGACCATGATGAGGAGCGCGCTCGTCTTCATCTCCTTAAAAACAAGAGCCCAGGGAAAGAAGAAAGCCACTTCGATGTCAAACAGGAGAAAAAGGAAGGCGACAAGATAAAACTTGATGGAGAAAGGCGGAATGTCTTTCTGGAGATAAGGGCTGCCGCACTCGAAGGGCTTTTCCTTGTTCGGGTTGGAGCGAGAAGGGCCGACAACCCTGTTCATGAAAATGAGGACAAGGCCGAGGAGGCCGAAGATGAGGAAGACTAAAAAAATCTCGACCACTTCGTCCCTTCCGTTTTAAGGCCAGACATTTTATAAAAACAAAAAAAAATTTGCAAACAAATTTGAGAAAAAATTTTATCACTCGTTCAGAGCGTGGATGGCCATTCCCCTGGCTTTCCAGCCCGCCTCCATAACAGCTTCGGAGAGAGTTGGATGGACGTGGATGGTCGAAGAGATGTCATCGAGGGTTAAGCCCCTGCGTATGGCTAAAGTGAGCTCGCTGATGAGTTCACTGGCGTTGGGCGCCAGGATGTGAGCGCCGATGAGACAGCCGCTTGAATCCGCCAGGAGTTTGACCTGTCCCTCCGGTTGCTCGAGCGTTACGGCCCGGCCATTCGCCTGGAGAGAGAAAAGGCCTGTTTGATAGCTGAGGCCGCGCTCTCTGGCCTCTTCCTCGGTCAAGCCGACGGAAGCAAGCTCTGGCTCGGTGAAAACGGCCATGGGGAGGGCCTTGTAATCCATGGAGGCCTTTAACCCAGCCACATTTTCCGCGGCGACGATTCCCTCGTGATGCGCTTTGTGAGCAAGGAGCTTGCCGCCGACGATGTCACCAATGGCGAAGAGGCCCGGCACCTCAGTGCCCATACGTTCATCAACGCGGACGAAACCTCGCTCATCGAGAAGGCCAGCCAAGGCGCCGTTGAGGACTTCTGAGTTGGGCTTGCGGCCAACGGCCAGGAGCACTTTCTCAGCCCGGAATTCGAGCGCCTGCTGGGTCCTCAGACAGACCCCCTTGAGCAAAATTTCTCCCTCCTGGACATGGGATTCCTCGAGACGAACCTCAGTCCGAATTCTTATCCCCTGCTTTTTAAGCAGTCTCTCCAGCCGGGTGACCGTCTGCCTGTCTGAGCCGGGAAGGATGGTCGGCATGATTTCGAGCACGGTCACGTCCGAGCCCAGCCTCGCGAATACCGAGCCAAGCTCGAGGCCGATGGCACCTGCTCCCACGACAATCAAGGTTAAGGGGATATCCTCAAGCTCGAGGGCTTCCCGGCTGGTGAGAATATTTTTCCCGTCAGCCCGAAGAAACGGAAAGTCCGCTGGCCTGCTCCCCGTGGCGAGGATGATGTGCTCCGCTTCGAGAACCTGTGCCCCTCCAGGACCCTGGATGTGGATTCTCTTCTGACCGTCGACAAAGGCTTTCCCGCGGAGGAGTTCGACTCCGCTTCTTCCGAGCAGGAATTCCACTCCCTTGACCAGCCTGTCCACGATGGACTTTTTTTCTTCCTGAACACGGGCCCAGTTGAGGCTGGCTGTTTTTTCCACCCCTTCGAGCCGCTTATTTTTTTTTATGTCCTCGAGAAGCTTGGTCTGGCTGAGGAGAAATTTTGTCGGGATACAACCATAATTCATGCAGGTGCCGCCGACCCTGTCCTCCTCGATGAGGCTGGTCTTCATTCCGAGCTGGGCTGCTCTCAGAGCAGCCGCATACCCTCCCGGACCGGCTCCGATGACGACGAGCTGACGTTTCTCGACCATGAGTCCTCCTTCCCGAAAAGGAGGACATTATATCGGCTTTTAGCCCTTAAAAAAAGCACAAGGGGAAACCTTGACAGGAAGCGGCAAAAATGGGAAATAATAAGAGATTTTTCGGAGGAGAAGTTTGCGCTGAGAAAGACCGTCAAGATGAGGAGCGGGCCAGTAGGCCGGCTTCGCTTTTTTTTTATAAACTGGCTTTTCCTTCTTTCACTTTTTCTTCTCTCGGTTAACCCGATCCTGGCCAGGGCTGGCCTTCTTCTCGGGCGAATCTCCGATGAAAAAAAGATTCCCCTGGCCAACTTTCGCCTGGTCCTGGAGCCAGAAAACGGACGCCCCTCGATAACGGCTTTTTCTGGGCCGACGGGTCTTTTCCGCCTGGCCGGGATTCCCCCCGAGGAGTTTGTTTTGCGCCTGGAAAAAGACGGGAAAAGGATTCTCGAAGACCGCATTGTCTTCGAGCCAGAAAGCATTTTCTATCTCCAAATGGTTCTGGCCATTCAGCCGGATGGTGATATCCATTTGCTCAGGGTTGAGCGGGTAGACCTTTCCGAGACGATCTCGAGGACGACCATCCCTTCTTCTCAGATCGACCTACTGCCTTCCGGGGGCAACATCTGGTCCCTCATCGAGAACCAGGACCTCTCCGCCACCACAAACCGCATCGATGTCGGCGGCATGTGGGCAGACGAACCAGCGCTGTGGAGTTCACGGGGTGGCGTGAGCTGGACCCAGACGAGCTACCTCCTGAACGGGATGGATGTCACTGACCCCTACTGGCGGGGAAGGCCCCTTTTTTATCCTGATATGTTCAGCCTCGCTTCAAGCCAGCTTTCCAACGCTCGTCATCCCATCGCCTGCCTTTCTCCTGGCGGCGAGCTCAACCTGCTGGTCAAGGAAGGGAGGCCTCAAGCCAGCGGCCGTCTGGCCGCTTCCTGGACGGCTCCGTGGATGAGCGCCACCAACATCTCGCCGCGCCTCGAAGAAGAAGGCTTGGGTGAAAGCCACCGTCTCCGTTCGTTGCTCCAGCTAAACGGCCAGCTCTCGGGCTCGCTTCTTGCGGGTCGTCTTTTTTTCTTCGCTTCGCTCCACGACCTCCGACTCGACCGCGATGTGGCGGAATTCGATTCTCAAGATAAAGCCCGCCTCAGCTCTGGCCTTCTCCATCTCACCCACCATTTCGAAAGGAGCTCTCTCGAACTCATCTGGACAGGACAGGTGATAAACCAGCCAACCTATGGAGCTGGCCGCAAAGTTCCCTTTTCTTCAACCCTCGATCGAAGGCAACTTTTTAACGTTCTTCAAACCATCTGGAAAGCGAAGCTGGAGACCGGGCATTATTTCGAGCTCGGCGCAAGCTTCAGCCGCGGCAACATCCACGAGCACTTCCAGGAAGGGGGAAACAAACCTCACGGGGAGGAGATGTTCACCAAAATCCCCTCCGGGGCGGCTTCGTCCGCGGGTCGAGACGACCGCACATCCCTAGCCCTTCTGGGCCGTGGTCAGCTCTTGCTCGAAAGCAGCCACGGCCATCCCCATATCCTGAGCTATGGCCTTTCCTTTCGCCACGGAGCCTCCCATTCAAGGCGGGATGTCCTGGATAGTCTGCATCTCCACTTCTTAAATGGAAAGCCCATCGAAGTCCTCCGTTTTGAGGAGCAAATCGACCATAAGGAGCGAATGCTTGAGTTCAGCGTCTTCGCCGAAGACAGGCTCTTCTTCAGAAGCCTTGCCCACCTCTCTTTCGGACTCCATCTCACATCTTCACGCGGCTGGGTGCCTGATGTCCCATCAGCCGGCCAAATCCGCTGGCTGAACATCTCGCCAAGGCTGGCTATGTCTTTCCCCCTTGCCTCGTCGAAGTCCTCCTGGCTCAAGATTTCTGCCGCCCGCTATTATTTCCACCTCCCCCTCTTTTACCTTGCCTACGGAAATCCGGGTGCTCCCGGTGCGCTTGTCTATGCTTGGAAAGACAAGAACAGTGACAAGAATTTCAGCGAGGAGGAAGCGGGCGAGCTGCTGCGCCGCGAGGGGCCGCGTTTCGGCGAAATAAACCCTGACCTCAAAAGGCCCTATGCGGACGAGTATGCAATCAGTTACTCCTTTGTTTTCGCCAAAAATTTCTTTTTCCATTTAGCTGGCTTCTACCGAGAGACACGCCAGCTCGTTGAAACCGTGAACACCGGCGTCCCCTTCTCTGCTTATGAGCCCTTCGAAATCTTCGACCCCGGCGACGACACCATCCCCGGTAACCACGATGACCTTCGCTTGATTGTTTATAACCAGAAAAAAGAGACGCTCGGCCAGGATTTCTTTCTCCTGACAAACCCCGAGCCAGAAAAAAGAGTTTCCCGCTACCGTGGTCTTGACTTGATTATCGTCAAGAAATTCAGCCGGCAGACGATCTTCTTTTTCTCGGCCACGGCCACGGAGGCCATCGGCACAACGAGCCCCGGCAATACGGAATGGGAGAATGATGACGGCCTCGTCGGCCGTCTTTACGATGACCCCAACGCTTCCCTGTTCAGCCGGGGCCGGCTGCGCTTCGACCGCGCTTACACGGCCAGGCTCGGCTTGAGTTTTCCTTTTTATCGCGGGTTCAGGTTCGCCGTCCTGGCCAAGTATTACGATGGCCAGCCATTCGCCCGAAAAATCATCGTCGAAGGCCTGAATCAGGGGCCGTTTTATGTTCAAGCCTTCTACCGGGGACAGGCTCGCTACGAGTTCAACATGACGGTCGACGTCAGGCTCGAAAAAGACTTCCCCCTCGGGAAAGGCCGGGGACGCTTCATCATCGAAGGGTACAATATCTCCAACTTTGCGCTGGCCACGGCTGAGAACGAGTGGACGGGGCCGCATTTTCCCCGCCGCTGGGCGACCGAAATCGAGTCCCCCCGCCACATCCGCCTGGGAGTTGCCTATGAATTTTAGAAAAAATATAAAACCGATAGGAATAATATTTTTTTTAGCCTTTCCCGTTCTCCGGCCAGCGACGGGTCATGGTTACGAAATATTCATCTTCCGGCCTTTCGACAAGAAGCTGGCCCTCGACCACGAGAAAAAAATCCACGTTCACGGCGAACTCTTCGGTCAGCTCCAGTTTCCGTCAAACTTCCCCAGCTACAATGACCATACGGGAAAAGAAGACCGCTGGAATTTTGGCTTCCGCAACTTCATCTTCCTTACCGAAGCGACAGTCTTCCAGGCCCAGCTCGTCACCCACGATGATGGCGGGCAGAGGACAAAATTTGACTGGCATTTTTCGCTCCGCCAAAACCTCAGTCGGTACATCACCCTTGTCCTCGGCCACGACTCCGACCATGACTCCGACCATACCAGTTTCTTGAACGGCAGGCCCTTCTACACCAACCGCAACTACATCGGGTTCAGCCTCCCTTTCCGCGGCCAGAGTTTCCTCATCGAGCCCTTCAGCTGGTTCTTTCACCACACCAACCAGCGTACCTATCTCGACCTCTCCGGAAAAAAGCTCAAGCACGAATACGGCCTTCGTTTTGGCGGCCTCATCGGCCAGCAGGCCAAGCTGAGCTTCCAGCTCGTTTTCCAGTCGGATACCATTTTTGGCCCTGGCCAGATGTTCATCGCCGACCTCATTTTTCGGGTTGAGCTCACCGACTGGCTCGAGCTCGCCGCCGGCTCATGCTGGTGGAAAGACATGGAGGAAAGCGTGGCTAAGAACCGACAATCTTTCCATAAGCTCATCTGGGGAATAGCCATCCTCTTCTAAAAGGAGGGAAGATGCTTCGACCATGGGAAAAAGTCGCCTTTGTCTTCATCATTCTCATCACCGCCGTTGCCTTTTTCCTGCCAGTCTGGCAGCGCTTACGGATTATCCAGCGGGGCAAGCCCGAGCGGCGCCTGGATGCCGTCGTCCGACGAACAGGCCACACCTTCGCCCAAGTCCTCCTCCAGAAATGCACCCTCAAGAACGAGAGGATTTTTACGGGGCTCATGCATGTCTTTATTTTCTACAGCGCCCTTACCTTCGACACGATGACGGTCAACCACACCCTCGAAGGTTTCTTTGATCGGTTCTACCTCTTCGGCCGGACAAACTTTGGCCTGCTTTTCTCCCTCCTGGTCGACGTTTTCGCTATTCTCGTCCTCATCGCCGTCGTCTTCTTTATCGTCCGCCGGTTCCTCCTCCGGCCCAAGGCCTATCGAACAACGCCCGTCGATTCAGCCATCATTTATTTCTTCTTGATTGCCGTCACCCTGAGCTATCTCTATTTCGAGGCATTTGTCATCGCCAGCCATCCAGAAAGTTCGAGGCTGGCCTTCCTCGGAAGCGCCCTGGCTGAGAGAATCCAGGCGTTGGGCTTGACTCCTCAAGCTATCGCCGGCCAGCTGAGGCTCAGCTGGTGGCTCCACATTGTCCTTGTCTATGGGTTTATCGCCTACGTCCCGCACTCGAAATACTTCCATATGTTCACCGGGCCGGTTAACGTATTCCTCCGCTCCGACAGGCCAATGGGCGAACTTCGACCCCTCGACATCGAGAAGGCCGAAGTCTTTGGCGTCGAGAAAGTCACAGACATGACCTGGAAAGATTTTCTCGACGCCTTTGCCTGCATGGAGTGTGGCCGCTGCCAGGACGCCTGCCCGGCTTATGCCAGCGGCAAGCCGCTTTCGCCGAAGATGATCCTTGTCAGCCTGGAAAAGCACCTCCTGGCCCAAAGGCGTCGACTCAAGCCAGCCAAGCGGGAGGAACTGCCTTCCCTTCTTCCGGATGTCTATAGCGAAGGGGAAATCTGGACCTGCACGACTTGCGGCGCCTGCCAGCACGTTTGCCCTGTCACGATCGAGCACATTCGCAAAATCATCGGCATCCGCCAAAGTGAAGTGCTGATGCAAAGCAAGTTTCCCCCCGAGCTCAGCCAGTTTTTCCGCAACCTCGAAACGAACGCCAACCCCTGGGGCATCGGGTTTTCGAAACGGGCCGATTGGAGCAACGGCTTATCCGTGCCCTTGATGAGTGATAAAGAGGAAGCCGAATACCTTCTCTGGGTCGGCTGTGCGGGCTCCTTCGACGAGGAAGGAATTAAAATCTCCCGGGCCATGGTCAAGCTCCTCCGTCAGGCGGGCATCGATTTTGCCATCCTCGGTCCCGAGGAGAAATGCTGCGGTGACTCGGCCAGGCGACTGGGAAACGAATACCTCTTCCAGACGCTGGCCCAAGAAAACCTGAGCCTCTTTCTCCGGTATGGAGTGAGGAAAATCATCACCTTCTGTCCCCATGGTTACAACACATTCAAGCATGAATACCTAAAGCTTCTTCCCTTCCTTTCTTCTTTCTCCGAAGACGAAAAGAACAAGCTGGCGGCGATGGAAATTATTCCCCACCCTCTCCTTCTCGACAGGCTCATCGAGGATGGCCGTCTTAAGGTCAAACCTTGCCCAGAGGCCAGGCTAACCTTCCATGATTCTTGTTACTACGGCCGGCACAACGGTCTTTTCAAAGAGCCTCGCTCCATCCTCCACCGGCTTGGAGGAAAAATCGCGGAGCTCAAGAACAATAGCGAGCATAGCTTCTGCTGCGGCGCTGGTGGGGGCCTGATGTGGATGGAAGAAAAGCTGGGTCAGAGAATCAACCATCTCCGCACCGAGGAGGTCGTTCAAGCGGGAGTGCCCACAGCCGCCACCTCCTGTCCCTTCTGCCTGACCATGCTCAAGGATGGACTCAAGGATAAAGACAGGACGGATATAAGCGTCAAGGATATTACCCAGCTCGTGGCCGAAGCCCTCGAGGAATAAGAGAAAAGAGGAATCAGCTAAGGAGGGCGCGGAAAGCAGCCACCGCCCTTTCGACGTCCTCGTCGTCAATATCCTTGTGGGTGACCATACGAATGCCGCCCGTGGTGGCCAGAGCGAGAACCCGCCTTTCCTTGAGCGCAGCCAGGAATTGGGGAATGGTCAGCCGCGGATGGTTAAACCCGAAAATGATGATGTTGGTCTCGACCTCTTCGGGGTTGAGCCATAGGCCGGGAAGCCCGGCGATGGCTTCAGCCAGCCTTTTCGCCCGCGCATGGTCCTCTCCAAGGCGGCCGACCATTTCCTGGAGAGCCACGATGCCCGGCGCGGCCAGCACGCCAACCTGCCTCATCCCTCCGCCCAAGGCTTTCCGGACGCGGCGGGCATAATCGATAAAATCCCGGGGCCCGGTGAGCATGGATCCTACCGGCGCGGACAGGCCCTTGGAAAGGCAGAACATCACTGAGTCGGCCAACGCGGCGTACTCTTTCACGGGTACGCCACTGGCCGTGCTGGCGTTAAATATCCGGGCACCGTCCAAATGGAGCTTAACGTCGTACTTCAGAGAAATATCACGGATAGCTTTCATGTTCTCGAGAGGAACAACCGCCCCGCTCCAGTTATTATGGGTGTTCTCGATGCAGATGAGGGATGTGCGGGGAATGTGGACCGATGGCCGGCGGATATTCTTCTCCACTTCCGCCGGGTCCATGGCTCCGCGGTGGGACGGGAGCGGCCGGGGAGTGACCCGGGAGATGAAGGTCATGTGGGTGGATTCCATGTTATAAATATGGGATCGAGCCTCGACGATGACCTCATCAAGCTCCCTCGTCCAGACCTTAACGGCGATAGAATTGCCCATCGTCCCGGAAGGGACGAAAAGGGCCGCTTCCTTGCCCATGGTTTCGGCGGCCAGACGCTCGAGCTCCTGAACAGTCGGGTCGTCACCGAGAACGTCGTCGCCGACGACTGCCTCGGCCATCGCCCGTCTCATCCTTTCTGTGGGCCGGGTAACCGTATCGCTTCGAAAATCGGAAAGATCGCTCATCGCTTTTCTCCTCGCCACGTTGCCCTAAAACATTCCTCATTATAGAAAAAGACCCCCGCCGCGGCAACCGGGCCAAAGTTTACTTCGTTCCTATTCTATGGTATTTTAAAAAATCGATTTTCGATTCTTGAGACGAAAAAGTGATTCCGGCATGCGGGTGAGAAGCCTTTATCGATTCAGTCAGATGTTTTTCCTCCTGATGATCGTCTTCTTCCTCAGTGCCATCGTCTCTTCCCGGGTTATCCAGAAGGAAGACATCGTCTCCGTTCCCGACCTATCTGGAAAAACCATCACCGAGGCCAGGGCTGACCTGGCTCGTCGGCACCTTTCTCTGCATCCTAACGGAGAAGAGTTCAGCGACCGTTTCGAAAAAGGCCGGATTATCCGACAGGAGCCTTCGGCCGGGTCGAAAATTCGCGTGAACAAGGTGGTTAATGTCGTCATCAGCGCTGGAAGCGAAATGGTCGATGTCCCCCAGCTTGTCGGCAGGAGCCTGGAAGCTGCTGTCAAGACTCTGGCGGAGCTCGGGCTGACGAGGGGCAAGATTTCTCATATCCATACGAGCCAGTATGCAGCCGGACGGATCATCGCCCAGGACCCCCCTCCCTCCGCCTCCAAAATCAAGCGAACAACGCCCATCCATTTCCTCGTCAGTCAGGGGGAAAGCGAGCTAAAATATTTGATGCCCGACCTGATCGGCAAAAAAGCCTCACCGACTGTCCGCCAGCTCAGCCAGCTTGGCTTTCGGGTTGCCGATATCCGGTATGCCTATTACCCGGGGCGTGAGGCCGGAATCATCATCAAACAATTTCCAGCTCAAGGCTATGGCGTGACCAAGAGGAGCTTGATTTCTCTGGAGGTGAGCCGATGATTCGACTCGCTCCGTCTATCCTATCGGCGGATTTTGCGCGGCTCGGAGAAGCCGTTCAACTGGCCGAGGAGGCGGGGGCTGACCTCATCCACGTGGATATCATGGACGGTCATTTCGTCCCCAACTTGACCCTGGGTCCTCAGGTGGTCTCTTCGCTCAAGAAAATGACCCGCCTTCCCCTGGATGTCCATCTCATGGTCGAAAACACAGGCTTCTTCATTCCTCTTTTCGCTGACGCGGGTGCGGACTGGATTTCCATCCATGTCGAGGCTTCTGTCCATCTGCACAGGGACGTCATTTTGATCAAGGACCTCGGGAAAAAGGCAGGTCTGGCTCTCAACCCAGCCACCCCCATCCACCTGATGAACGAAATCCTCAAGGAGCTGGATTACGTCCTCCTCATGTCGGTCAACCCTGGTTTTGGAGGGCAGAAGTTCGTCGAGGCCACTCACCAAAAGGTCCGTAACCTCAAGAATTGGATTAATGGCCAAAAACTGCCCATCCCCATCGAGGTCGACGGTGGCGTCAACCTGGACAACATGGAAAGCCTCATTCAGGATGGAGTGGAAATCCTGGTCGCGGGGGCAGCTATCTTCGCTCAGCCTGACCCGCGACAAGTCATCGCCCGGATGCGGGAAATCCTCCACAAATGGAATCAACCATGAACTGCCTGGTCACGGGTGCGGCTGGCTTCATCGGTTCGCATCTCTGTCGGGAGCTTCTGGACGCTGGCCATTCCGTCCATGGCATCGACTGTTTCGTCGACTTTTACCCCCGCTGGGTCAAAGAGAGGAATATCGCCCCTCTCCGCGGCCGGAAGAGCTTCTCCTTCAGCGCCGATGATATTCTCGAGGTCGACGCAAGCCAACTCCTCGACGGCACCGATGTCGTTTTCCATTTAGCTGCCCAGGCCGGTGTCCGGGCGAGCTGGGGAGATAATTTCTCCGTTTACGTTCAACACAATGTCCAGGCCACCCAGAAGCTCCTCGAAGCAGCCAAAACAAAGCGCTTGCGCCGGTTCGTCTTCGCTTCTTCCTCCTCGGTCTATGGCCTGACGCCGAAACTCCCGATGTCCGAGGACGGACTCTGTCGTCCTCTTTCTCCTTACGGCGTGACCAAGCTGGCTGCCGAACAGCTGTGCTTCCTCTATTTCAAGAACTTTGAAGTGCCGACCATATCGCTGCGTTTTTTCACTGTTTATGGTCCCGGTCAGCGGCCGGACATGGCTTTCCACAGGTTTTTCAAGTCCATTGCCGAAGGAAAGCCGATTGTCATCTTCGGCGATGGGGGACAGACGAGGGACTTTACTTATGTCGGGGATATCGTCGCTGCTTGTCTTCAGGCTGTCGAGCGAGGCCATCTGGGGGAAGCCTACAACATTGGGGGCGGGCACAGGGAAAGGCTGGTTGACCTCCTCCCTGTTTTTGAGGACATATGCGGCCGCAAGGTGACTTTTGTCCATGAAGAAAAACAGAAAGGCGATGTGCTCCATACCCTGGCCGATATCAGCCGGGCTCGAGAAGAGCTTGCTTACGCGCCGCGCACGGACCTGCGCGAAGGCCTTCGTCAGGAATGGGAGTGGATCCGCCATCTCTATGGCAACTGAGGACGAAAGAGGCAAGCGATGAAAGCCATGAGTAAAATTTCCTTGATCACCCTAATGGGATATCTTGTTCTGCTCAGTCTCCCCTCTTTCTGGGGGTGCGCGGCAAAAAAAGCTGAAATTTCTCCCGAGGTCGCCGCCTCCGACGAAGCCCTCTTCAAAGCCGGACAGGAGATCGTGAAAAAAGACCCCGAGAAGGCGCGTCTCTATTTCCGTCAGGTCATCGATGCCTTTCCCAAGAGCTTCTACGCCCAGCGCGCCAAGCTGGCCATTGCCGATTCGTATTTTGAGAAAGGAGACGAGGGCAGCATGATTCTGGCCGCCGCCGAATACAGAGAATTCATCCAGCTCTATCCTTACAGCCCTTCGGCTTCTTACGCTCGTTACCAGATTGCCATGACGTTTTTCAAGAAAACCTTAAAACCTGGCCGGGACCAGACCAAGACCCATCAGGCGCTGGCCGAATTCAAACGGGTGGTGACCGATTATCCGCTGAGCGAGGAGGCAAAGCTGGCTCAAGAAAAAATCAGGGAGTGTGAGGAGCGGCTGGCGGCTCACTATTTTGCTATTGGCGAGCATTATTACCGGGTCTATGCCTATAAGGCCGCGACCAGTCGGCTGCTTGATATCCTCACCCAGTATCCAAATTACTCGGCTATGGATGAAGTCTATTATTATCTCGCTGATTCCTATTTCAAATGGAATAAAATCGAAGAGAGCATCCCGTACTTCACCAAGTTGATTTCGGATTACCCGGAAAGCAAGTATGCGAAGAAAGCCCAGGAGAGAATGGAAGAAATCAACCGGAACAAGGGATGACGAACGGGGGAGGTCTAAATGCCCAAACATTTTCACCTCTGGCTGGCGCTTCTTTTGACAGCCATTTTGACTCTCGCCAATCGCGGCTTTGGCCAGGTCCGCCTCGAATCCCAATCCCTCCAGCTGGGGTTACGCTCCGAGTATCTTTCCCTGGCGCTTAGAGGCGGCGAGGGCGAGGGTTCGCCCCAGCTTTGCACCTACCTCATCAACCTGTCGCTCAACTATGAGCTCCAGGCCGGGTTTGAGTTGACCGTCCTTCTCGGGTATGCTTCCTCCCATTACACGGAGCTCTTCTTTCGCCGGCTCCCCTTTTCTATCGCCTTCGAAGGCCGCAGCGTGAGCGGCATCCTGGCCGGTGCCGAAGCGAGCAAGAGCCTCTTTACCTTCGGCAGTTTCGGGGTCGATATCTTCGGTCATATCCTGGCCTGTCTCGGCCTCCCCAAAAAATACGAGATTCCCGGTTTAGCTGTCGCGGGCACGGTCGAAGCCAACCCATCCTGGATGAGGGGGATGGCTGGACCCGTTTTCAAACTCACCGGTCAGGAAAAATTCACTCCCTATTTTTCGCCGTGCTTCCATTATCTATGGGGAACTTTCTCCATGAAACAGACTGTCAGCACCCTGAAAGGGGATGAGAAAAAACAAATCAAAAGCAAGGGGCAATGGGGTCTTCTCCTCGGGGGGAGGATGGACATTGGCCGCAGCCTTGAGCTCCGAGCAGAGGCCGGCCTTTATCCCCGCCAGGCCGGCTCGGATTACTCTCTCCTGATTCAGGCTCTTTTTGCTTTTTGATCGTGAATATGCGGAGGGAAAAATGATGAGCGGGAAGCGAAAAAGAATTGCATTGGGTCTTCTTCTCCTCAGCCTTTTCTCATTTTCCTTTAGCCAGCAGAGGCTCCGCTTGGACAGGGAAAAAACGAGAGACCGGGCTTCCTGGCAACGCCCTGTTCGAGATCTGGACAAGAACTGGGTTCGCCCCGACGGCGGGGAAAGATACAGACCAGGCCAGGTGCTCGTGAAATTCAAGCCGGCTTTACGTCCCCAGCTCATCGACGCGACCATCCGAGCCTATGGCGCTGAGGAAATCGGCAAGGTCAGCGGTTTGGAAGTCTACAGGCTCAGGATACCCGATGGGGTATCGGTTGAAGAGATGGTTTACGCCTTGAGCCAGAATCCTGATGTCGAGTATGCGGAGCCGAACTTCCTAACCAGGCTGGCCGTTACTCCCAACGATAGCCTCTTCGCTTATCAGTACTACCTTCACAATACCGGTCAGGAAATCGGCGCGCCGGGAAGTCCACGAGGAAAATCCGAAGCCGATATCAACGCGCCGGCGGCATGGGAAGAAACCAAAGGCAAGAGCGATGTTCTCATCGCCATCATCGACACGGGTGTCGACCTTCTCCATCCTGACCTTAAGAACAAGGTCCATTCGGGCGGCCGCGATATCATCAACAATGATTTCGACGCCACAGACGATTACGGCCATGGGACTATTGTCGCCAGCGTGGCCGCGGCCGAAACCAATAACCGAGAAGGGATTGCCGGAGTCGCCTGGAACTCAAAGATTCTTCCGGTCAAGGTCATGGATGAAAAGGGCGAAGGCGACTACGGCGACCTCATCGCCGGCATCAAGTGGGCTGTCGACAACGGCGCTTCGGTCATCAACTTGAGCCTGGGCGGCGATGAGCCGTCGAGTGGGCTGCGGGACAGCCTCAAGTACGCGCACGACAAGGGCGTTGTCGTCGTCGCCGCTACCGGCAACGATAATAGCTCCGTCCTCTATCCGGCTGCTTACGATGACTATTGCCTGGCCGTGGCAGCAACGGACTATGAGGATAAGCGCGCCGAATGGTCGAATTTCGGGGCCCAGGTGGACGTCGCCGCTCCAGGAATAAGGGTCGTTGGAGCTGTCCCGACCTGGTATTGGGGTCCAGGCTCCTTTCCTTACGCTTTCGGGAATGGGACTTCCCTCTCCACACCTCAGGTGGCCGGGCTGGCGGCGCTTATCAAAGCCCTCAAGCCCTGGCTGACCGTCGATCAAATCATGGACGTCATCCGCTATTCCGCTGACGATGTCAACGCGAAGGAACACAAGGGCAAGGATGATTATCTTGGCTACGGCCGGATCAACATGGAAAAGGCCCTTGTGCCCATCAAAATAAAATAAATAAAGACGGGGATGATCCGCTCTCTCCGCATCCAGAACCTGGCCACCATCGAAGACCTTGATCTATGCTTCCGGGAAGGTTTCACCATCCTCACTGGCGAGACAGGAGCCGGAAAATCCATCATCATCGATGGGATCAAACTCCTTCTCGGGGAAAAAGCCTCTCCCGAACTCATCCGGACGGGAAAAGACGAGGCGACGATCGAAGCTGTTTTTGACCTTCCCTTGGGTGAAAAATTGCCCGCTGAGTGGGCCTCCCTTCTGGCTGAAGGAGAGCTCCTCATCCAGAGGAAAATCCCGAGGGAAGGGCCGGGGAAAGCCTATCTCAACGGCGTGCTTGTCCCGGTCAAGACTCTGCGGGAGCTCGGGCCGGCCATTGTCGATATCTACGGCCAAAACGACCATGTTTTCCTCCTCCACCTCGAAAGCCACCTCCTTTTCCTTGACCAGTTCCTCGGCCTCGTCCAGATGCGGGAGGAGGTGACCGCTTTGGCTCAGAAAGTGAGGCGCCTTGTCCGCGAGAAGAGGGAGCTCCAATCCCGCCAAAGGGAACGCGAGCAACGCCTGGATTTTCTATCATTCCAGATTAAGGAAATCGAATCGGCAGGGCTGCGGCCGGGCGAATGGCAAGAGCTTCAGGCCGAAAGGGATATCCTTAAAAACGCTGAGAAAATCTTTCAGCTCGTCGAAAAAGCCCTCGACGTCAGTTACCTCGGGGAGGACTCACTTCTTGCCCAGCTTGGTCGCCTTGAAGAGATGGTCCGGGAACTCGAGCCCTTTGAACGGGAACTCCCTTCTTTCAGGGAGTTCCTGCGTCAGGCTTCCATCACCGTCCGCGAGCTGGCGGATTGCCTGGTCAGGTTCAGGGACCGACAGAACCTCGGCCCGGAAAGACTGGAAGAAGTGGAGGCCAGACTGAGCATTCTCGACAAGCTGCGGCGGAAATACGGCCACGATGAGGAGGATATCCTCCATTTCCTCGACCGGGCTCGCGCCGACTACGAAGCGCTTGTCCAGAGCGAGGAAAAGCTGGCGGAGGTGGACGCCGAGCTCCGGGCCACCTTCGAAGAATACCGGAAAAAAGCGGAAGACCTGTCCTCGCGAAGGAAAGAGCAAGCTTCTTTCCTGGAAAAGAAGATGGAGGATGAGCTCGCCTGGCTGGGCATGAAAAAAGCGCGCTTTCAAATAAAAATCGAGTCCTCTCCGCCAGCGCTCGAGGAACCGGAGAAAATCAAAGACACGGGCCTGGATGAGGTGGAATTTCTCATCAGCCCCAACCCAGGAGAGGAGCTCCGGCCGCTCCGGAAAATCGCCTCGGGCGGAGAGCTATCCCGAATCATGCTCGCCCTCAAAACCATCGGCAAGGAAAAAGCTCGACTCAAGACCCTTATCTTCGACGAAATCGACTCCGGAGTGGGCGGCAAGACAGCCGAATGTATAGCCGAGAAGCTCCGTTCTCTGGCCGAGCGCCACCAGGTTATTTGCATCACCCACCTTCCCCAAATCGCCAGCTTTGCTCCCCATCATTACCGGATCGACAAAAAGATCGAACGCGAGCGGACTTATACGACTGTCGCCGAGCTGAGCTTCCCGGAAAGAATAGAAGAAATATCCCGCCTGTTGGCCGGGAGCCGACAGACAGAGGCCTCCCTCGCCACAGCCAGGGACATGCTTCTTCATCGCCAGAAAGAAGGAAAGGGAAAGAAGAAATCCTCATGAAAACCAGGCAAGCTGAGGAGGCGGTCAAGAGTTTTGAGGAAGGATGGAGCTGCTCCCAAGCTGTCTTTGGGGCTTTCAGCGAAGCCCTCGGCCTGGAAAAAGAAAGAGCGCGCCAAATCGCCCAGGCCTTTGGGGGCGGCATGGCCAGGTTGGGTCAGACCTGCGGCGCAATAACTGGTGGCCTGTTGACGATTGGCCTCAAGTACGGACGAACCCATCCCAAGGATGAAGAAGCGAGAGAAAAGACTTACGCCATCACCAGAGAGTTCATGAGCCGGTTTGAGGCCAAGCATGGCTCGCTCCTCTGTCGAGAGCTCATCGGCGTCGACCTGTCGACCGACGATGGATACAGCCAGGCCAAGGAAAGGGGCGTCTTCCATAAACTCTGTCCCAAGTTTGTCGCCGACGCCGCCGACCTCCTCGCTGACCTTCTCAAGGCATAAGCTCAAAGAAAGTTGGGACAATCTCAGCGCTTATTCCTCTGAATTCGTTTATAATATAAAAGACGAAAGAACAGACAAAGAAGATGAAATTTTTCATCCGGACGTTCGGCTGCCAAATGAACGAAAGCGACTCGGAACGGGTAGCCGGAATCCTCGAGCACGCCGGAGCGCTAAGAACGGGTCGAGCTGAAGAGGCGGATTTGTTGATTGTCAACACATGCGCCGTCCGGCAGAAGTCAGAGGAAAAGCTTTACTCTTACCTGGGCCGTCTGGCTGCTCTGAAAAAGAGAAAGCCGGTTCAAATCGGTGTCGTCGGCTGTGTGGCTCAGCTTCGCGGGACTGACCTCTTGGGAAAAAACCCGGCCATTGACTTTGTTCTTGGGCCTGATAACTACGACCAGCTTCCTCAGCTCATCGGAGCGAGCTCCCACGAAAAGCATGTCCTCACATCCTGGTCCAAGGAATGGAAGGAATTTCCCCCTCAACTCATCGTCAGGGAAAGCTCAACGAGCGCCTATGTCACTGTCATGGAAGGATGCGATAATTTTTGTGCTTACTGTATCGTGCCTTATACGCGAGGCCGGGAAAAATATCGTCCCCTTCGCTCCATCGTCAGCGAGGTATCCCATCTGGCTGAACGAGGCTATAAGGAGATTCAGCTTCTTGGGCAGAACGTCAATAGTTACCACGACCCTGAATCAGGTCACGGCTTCCCTGAACTCCTCCACCGAGTAGCCCGGGTCGATGATATCGCTTGGGTTCGCTTTCTCACTTCCCATCCCCGAAACTTCACTCCTCAAATCGCCGAGACGATGGCCGCCTTGCCCACCGTTTGCCGCCAGCTTCACCTCCCCCTTCAATCCGGGTCGACAGCCATTCTAAAAAAAATGAAAAGAGGGTACACGCCGGAAAATTATCTGGACATCGTCGCTCTGCTCCGACGGCTGATGCCCCACATCAGCCTGAGCACGGACATCATCGTCGGCTTTCCCGGAGAGACAGAAAAAGATTTTGAGGCCACGCTCGACATGCTTAAGACAGTCCGTTTTACCAACATTTTTTCTTTCCGCTATTCTCCTCGGCCTTTAACGGAAGCTTCCCGTCTTGAGGACGACGTCCCCTTGGCCGAAAAAACGCGGCGACTCGAGGAGGTCCAGAAGCTCCAGCGAGAAATCCAGCTCGAAAACCACCGTGCTCAGGTGGGCCAAACCATGCCCGTTCTCTGCCTCGGCCAAGCCCCAAAAACACCCCACCTTTACACTGGCCGAAACGAAGGCTTTGAGGTCGTCAATTTTTGTTCGCCCATCGATTGCCGGGGCGAGTTCGTGCGCGTGTGCATCACTGGCTACGGCCCCTACAGCCTGCGCGGCGAGCGCGTCAACGAATGACCGAGGAGGCCGCATCCTTGACTCCGTCGCTGGCTTGTGGTATACAAGCTCTCCAAAATTTCCCCAACAAGGGAAGCTCAGCCCACAGTCGCAAAGGCTCACGGTAAAAACTTTCCTCGAAGGAGAAAAGCAGATGCTCGAAGCCACGGCTTTCGAAACGGCTGCTCTCTGGTCCGTTCTGGGTATCGCTCTTCTTGGACTCGCCTACGCGCTTTTCCTCCGCTTCCAAATTATGAGGGAAGACAAAGGAAACCAGCGGATGATCGAAGTCTGGGAAGCCATCAAGCAGGGAGCAGATGCCTACCTGATGCGGCAACTCAAGACCATCCTCCCCTTGATCATCCTCCTCACCTTTGCCCTCTTCTTCAGCGTGTACATCGTCCCTCCTTCGACGGAAGCCCTGGAGCGTTTCCCCCACCTCAGCCCGGAAAGGGTTAAGATGGTCATCGGCCTCGGCCGAGCCGGAGCCTTTGTCCTGGGAGCCATGTTCTCCCTGATGGTCGGGCAGTTCGGCATGCGCATGGCCGTCCAGGGAAACGTGAGGGTGGCGGCTGCAGCCCGAACGAGCTTCGATAAGTCGCTCAAGATCGCCTATCGGGCCGGCACCATCACCGGGATGTTGACCGATGGCCTCGGACTTCTGGGCGGCACGACTATCTTCATGATTTTCCAGAAAGCAGCGCCCGACGCCCTCCTCGGGTTTGGTTTTGGCGGAACGCTCCTCGCCCTGTTCATGCGCGTCGGAGGCGGCATCTACACCAAAGCTGCCGACGTTGGCGCTGACCTGGTGGGCAAAGTGGAAGCTTGCATCCCTGAGGATGACCCGCGCAACGCCGCCGTCGTGGCCGACCTCGTGGGTGATAACGTTGGCGATTGCGCCGGCATGGCCGCCGATATTTTTGAAAGCTATGAGGTGACCATCGTCTCCGGCATTATCCTTGGCCTGGCCCTCGTCCATCTCACCGGCGAAATCAAATGGATCATTTTCCCCCTTCTCGTCCGGGGAATTGGCGTCTTCTCCTCGATTGTTGGTACTTATCAGGTGCGGGGGAAAAAGGAAGAAAAAAGAGGCGATGCCATGGCCGGCATCAACCGCGGCTTTTACACGTCGGCCGGGCTGTGTTTCGTCTCTTTCGCCTTTCTGGCTCATTTTTACATGAAAGAATGGCGGGCCTTCTTCTCCGTAGGGGCCGGAATCATCCTGGCCATCGCCATCGACGAGCTAACCAAGTATTTCACCCACACGCACCACGCGCCTGTCAAGGAGATCGCGCGGTCGTCGCGGACCGGGTCGGCCACCGTCATCCTGAGCGGCCTGTCCGTGGGCATGGAATCGACGGTCTGGGCCATCCTGGTGATTGCCGGGACCATCCTCTCGGCGCTGCTCATCTATTGGGGGCAACCGGTTTCTTTTGTCCTTTATGGCGTGGCCATGACGGGCATCGGGATGTTGACTCTCACGGGAAACAACGTGGCCATGGATTCCTTCGGGCCCATTTCGGATAACGCCAATGGCATCGGCGAGATGGCCGGCATGGATAAGCAAGCTCGCCAGATCATGGCCGACCTCGACGCCGTCGGCAACACCACGAAGGCCATCACCAAGGGGGTAGCCATCGGCTCGGCGGTTATCGCCGCCGTCTCGCTTTTCGGCTCCTACATGACCGACGTCAGCAAGGTCCAGGCTCAGATGAACATTCCAGAAGCCCAGCATCTTCTGACCACGGGCATTCGCATTTCCATCCCTGTCGTCCTCATCGGGATGCTCATCGGCGGAGCCATCCCCTGGCTCTTCTCCTCCCTGACGATCAACGCTGTATCACGAGCCGCCTCTCTCATCGTCATGGAAGTCCGGCGGCAGTTCAAGATTCCCGGGCTCATGGAAGGCCGCATCAAGCCGGATTACCGGAAGGCTGTCAGTATCTGCACTGTCGCCGCCCAGAAGGAGCTCATCGGTCTGGCCCTTTTAGCTGTGCTTTCTCCCCTCATCGTCGGCCTGACTCTTCAAGTCGAGGCCCTGGGCGGCTTTCTCGGCGGAGCCATCCTTTCCGGCCAGCTCCTGGCCGTTTTCATGGCCAACGGCGGCGGAGCCTGGGATAATGCCAAGAAGACGATTGAAGATGGGCTTTATGGAGGCAAGGGTTCAGATGCCCACAAAGCGGCGGTTGTTGGGGATACGGTGGGCGACCCCCTCAAGGACACGGCCGGGCCAGCCCTCAACCCGATGATCAAGGTCATCAACCTCGTCTCCCTTCTGGCCGCTCCGATCATCATCCAGTACCAGCGGTTGACCTGGGGAACGGGGATTTTTATCGTCGTCGCCCTCGTGGCGGCTCTCATTTCTATCTGGTACTCCAAGCGACCCGGGATGAAGGAATTTTATCGGGAAGAAGAAGCTTGCGCCCCAACCTCCCAATGATTTGCACTCCTGACCTCATTTCGATATAATCATTTTTCCTTCGTTCCCCTCATCCGTTTGAGGCCAAGACGATGAAGATAAACGTGTGGAATACTATTTTGCAGCTGAGCAAAGAGCGCGGCGTCCAGCCGTCGGTCATCATCAGCGCTATCGAGGAATCCCTGCGCGTGGCCTCGACGAAGTATTTCAGCAACAACGAGAAGGTCCAGGTTGATTTTCGCCCGGAGAAGGGCGAGCTCCGTGTTTATGCCGTCAAGAAAATCACGGAGAAGCCAGCCGACCCGGCTGTCGAAATATCCCTGGAGGAAGCGAGGAAGATAAGGCCAAACCTCGCTCTTGGCGAATTGGTCGAGATCGATTTGCCGGCAGAAACTCTCGGCCGGATCTCAGCTCAGGCGGCCAAGCAGGTCATCTTCCAGAAAGTCAGGGACGCCGAGCAGGAGAAAGTCTACCTCGAATTTGCTCCCCGCGTCGGGGAAATCGTTACCGGCTCGGTGCGCCGTTTTGAAAACTCCAACATCATCCTCGAAATCAATAAGACGGAAGCCCTTTTCCCGGTCAGGGAGAAGCTTCCGGGCGAGGAGTTTAAACGCGGCGACACCGTTAAGGCTCTCATTACCCAGGTCCAGAAAACAACCAAAGGACCCCAGGTCCTCGTTTCCAGGGCCCACCCGAAGTTCCTGGCCAAGCTCCTCGAGCACGAAATCCCCGAGCTGGCCAACGGCCATGTGGAAATCAAAGACCTCGTCCGGCAACCCGGGGAGAGAGCGAAAGTGGCTGTGGTGTCCAGAGACAGGGACATCGACCCTGTCGGCGCGTGCATCGGCGTCAAGGGCAACCGGATTCTGGCTATTAGCAAAGAGCTCCAGGGTGAAAAAATCGACATCATCGAATGGTCCCCTCATCCCTTGAAGTACGCCAAAGCGGCGCTAAGCCCGGCCCGTATCGAAAGGCTTGTTCTCCTCGACAAGGAGGGAAAAGTACTCCAAGCCGTCGTTGCCCGTGACCAGCTCTCCTTGGCCATAGGCAAGAGAGGCATCAATGTAAAACTGGCCTCCCGGCTGGTGGGCTGGAAAATCGAAATCAAGCAAGAAGGCTCATGAAAAAAGAGACCCCCAAAGGGAAAGCTCCTCGAAAAAAGGCTAAAGTTGAGGAAGTTGCGCCACCCCGGCCGAAATTCTACCTGGGCGAAGGAATGAACCTCATGGAGGCGGCCGAGCGGATAGGTCTTAAGTCCAGAGACCTGGCGGATAGGCTTGCCGCCAGGGGTCATATCCTGGATTATGATGATCTCATCGATGAAAATCTGGCGGCGCTCATCGGGCAGAGCGTGGAGGCGGACGTCGAATTCCTGACTTACGAAAAGGAAGTCAGGTTAAGGGCCGAAAGCTCGAAATCAGATTTGGTCACCCGGCCGCCTGTCGTCACGATCATGGGGCATGTCGATCA
The DNA here is from genome assembly GCA_964445305.1 of uncultured Eubacteriales bacterium. Classification (GTDB taxonomy): domain Bacteria; phylum Acidobacteriota; class Aminicenantia; order Aminicenantales; family UBA8522; genus CAYUKK01. The sequence continues at coordinate 7,739 of CAYUKK010000224.1, read as the reverse complement.
CGGCAAGACGACCCTTCTCGACGCCATCCGCTCCTCCAACCTCGTCGGCAAAGAATGGGGCGGCATCACCCAGCACATTGGCGCTTATCGCGTCCTTTGCGGGAATCGATCCATTACCTTCATCGACACCCCCGGCCACGAAGCTTTTACCCAGCTCAGGGCTCGCGGCGCCAGGCTCACCGATATTGTCGTCCTCGTCGTCGCGGCCGATGACGGCGTCATGCCCCAGACGCAGGAAGCGATTAGCCATGCCCGCGCGGCAGGAGTGCCGATCATCGTCGCCATCAACAAGATTGACAAGCCAGAGGCGAACGTGGACAGAGTCAAGCAACAACTGGCTAAAGAAGGACTGCTCGTCGAGGACTGGGGGGGCGATGTTATCAGCGTCGATGTTTCAGCCAAAGAAAAAAAGAACCTCAGCGAACTCCTGGAGATGATCCTCCTTCTCGCCGATGTTCTCGAAATCAAAGCCAACACCAAAGTTGAAGCCCAAGGGGTTGTCTTGGAAGCCCGCCTCGACCTCAAAAAAGGTCCGGTGGCGACGGTCATCATCCAGCACGGCGTTCTTTCGACCGGGCAGCACTTTATCTGCGGCCTCACCTCAGGAAAGGTGCGCGCCCTTTTTGATGAGAATGGCCGCCCGATCAAGAAGGCCGAACCCTCCATGCCCGTAGAAGTTTTGGGGTTTACGGAAGTGCCATCAGCTGGCGACTATTTCCAGGTCATTACCGACCCGGAAAGGGCCAAACGCATCATCACCTTCCGGCAATCCAAGCTGAAAAAAGGCGAACCGCCCCGACCCGAGCGTCTGACCCTGGACGAATTGTTCAAGAAGTTGGAGGGGGGAGAGGTCAAAGAGTTGCCCCTCATCCTTAAGGCTGATGTCCATGGCTCGGTGGAGGTGCTGCAGGATATCCTGCCCCGGCTGGGCACAGAAAAAATCAAGATTAAGCTCATCCACTCGGGTACAGGAACCATCACCGAATCCGATGTTCTCTTGGCTTCCGCCTCGAACGCCATCATCATCGGCTTCAACGTCAAACCTAACCCAAGAATCCTGGAAATGGCCAAGCAGGAGAAAGTGGAAATCCGGAGTTACAACATCATTTATCAGCTGACCGAGGACATCCGGAGGGCCCTGGAGGGCATGCTCGAGCCCGTGCGCAAGGAAGTATATCTCGGCAAAGCGGAAATCCGGCGCGTCTTCCAGATCCCCAAGGTGGGAGCCGTGGCTGGCTGCTATGTCCTCGACGGGAAAATACCCCGAAACGCCGAAGTCAAGGTCATGCGGAACCAGGAGGAAATCCACCGCGGCCGGATTGCCTCGCTGCGACGGGTCAAGGAAAACGTCAGCGAAGTGAGCAAGGGATTGGAATGCGGGATTGCCCTGGAAAAATTCAAGGACATCCAGGAAGGGGATATCTTAATCGCCTTCACCACAGAAGTGGCGCGGCCAGCTTAGGAGTTCAGGCCGATGATCATCGGTCTTTTGTCCATCGAAATTTTCCTTCCCTATTCCCATTCTTTGAAAGAGAAGCGGCAGGTCATCCAAGCCTTCAAGGAAAGGATACGACGAAAATTCAACGTGGCCGCGGCCGAGGTTGACTTTTTAGATAAATGGCAGAGAGCCAAGCTCGGGTTCATCACGCTCAACAACGAGCGCTCGTTCGTTGAGCAAGTGCTGGAGAAAATCATCTCTGAGGCCGAAAACAACCTGGAGGGGGAAATCCTGAAAACAGAGATCCAGTATCTTTAAAGAGTTAACCATTTCCGTGTCTCTAAGGGATGCATGGAAAAGCCAAGGGGCGGCCGGCTCGGATCTTTGACTTTGAGTCAGGAAAGAGGAGCCATGAACGAAAGCCGAAGACAGAAAAGAGTCAGCAGTTTGATCCAGGAATCGCTCAGCCGAATCCTCATCCAGGAGGTTCAGGACTCCTCCTCTGGCCTCATCACCGTTACCCACGTCGAGGTGACGGCCGACCTTAAAATCGCCCGGGTGACTCTGAGCGCCTACGGCGAAGTGGATAAAAAAAAGATTCTGGACAGCCTGGAAAAAAAGAAAGGTCATCTCCGCAAGGCTCTTGCGTCCGATATCAAACTCAAGTATAATCCGACCCTTATTTTTGCCCTGGATAAGACAGCTGAGTATGAAAATCGTATCGACGAGCTCCTCGAGAAAGCCAAGAGGCGGAACGGATAGAGTCATCCATTCAATCCACCAGAAGATACGGGACAGCCAGCGGATTGCCATCACCAGCCATTTGCGACCGGATGGGGATTCAATCTGTACCGGCCTGGCCCTGCTCCACCTCGCTGAAGCTATCGGCAAGGAAGGACGCTTCATCAATCAGGACCCAACCCCGTTCCCTTTCAGCCAGATGCCCGAAGCCGGGCGGATTGAAAAAGGACAGATTCGGGCTCGAGCCTTTGACCTCGTCATCCTCCTCGAGTGTGCGAGCGTGGTCCGCTCCGGCCAGGAAAAAATCGACGACTGTTTCAAAATCAATATCGACCACCATTACTCCAATGATTCGTACGCCGATATCAACTGGATCGACCCAGAAGCTTCGGCTGTGGGGGAGATGGTCTTCCTCCTGTGTGAGAAAACGGGCTTGCCGGTGACTCCGGAAATGGCCAACCATCTTTATTGCGCTATCGTTTCCGATACGGGCTCTTTCCAGTTCTCCAACACGACCGGTCGGGCCTTTGAAGTTTGCCATAAACTTGTTAACCTCGGCGCTAACCCGATCAAAGTTTCTGAATTCCTCTTCAACAACAACCCTCCCGAGAAAATCAAGCTTCTCGGTCACGTCCTCTCCACCCTCAAGATGAACAGGCGGGGAAACATCGCCACCATCACCATGTTCAAGAAATTCCTGCGGACTCTCCACCTCCGAGAAATGGACACCGAGGATATCACCACCCTGGCCCGCTCGATCAAGGGCGTGGAGATGGTTCTTTTCTTTAAGGAGATGACCCCTCGAACTTTCCGGGTCAGCCTCCGCTCCAAAGGCAACGCCAACGCGGCCGCCATTGCCGAACATTTTGGCGGCGGAGGCCATGTCCATGCTGCCGGCTTCACCGCTGTCGGCCCCTATGAGCGCCTCATCCGAGACATCCCCCGTGAGGTAGAAAAACTACTGGCCAACGAGAACATAGGCTGTCGCACGACCGGCAAGCGCTCCTCTCTGCGGACGGAGTGATGGATGGCCTCATCTTGGTCGATAAACCCTGGGGCCTCACTTCGCACGATGTCGTCTCCAAGCTGAGGCGGATTCTCGGTCTTCGTCAGGTCGGCCATTTCGGTACTCTCGACCCCCTGGCCACGGGGCTTCTCCTCGTGGGCGTCGGCAAAGCCACCCGGCTCTTCCCTGTTCTCTCGAAACATGACAAAGCCTACCGCGGAAGAATCCGACTTGGCCTGGCCACTGACACATACGACGCGGAGGGCCAGCCCATTTCCGCGCCGTGCTGCAATTTCCCCGACGAGAAAGAGCTCGTTCGAGCCATGGCCGGGCTGAGCGGGACCATCGAGCAGCTTCCCCCGCCCTACTCGGCGAAGAAGGTCGAGGGGAAGCCTCTCTACAAGTGGACCAGGTCAAAAAAGTCGGTCGAACTCCGGCCTCATCGCGTCTCTATTTACGCTTTTCGCTTAATCCGCTACGTTCCGCCTGATGTAGATGTCGAAATCGATTGTAGCGCGGGGACCTACATCCGCTCCCTGGCCCATGACCTGGGCCAAGTTCTCGGCTGCGGAGCACACTTAGCCGACCTGTGCCGGACAAGAGTGGGCAGTTTTGAGCTCAGTGAGGCTGTCTCTCTGGACAAAATCCAGGAATGGACCAGTCGGAAACAAACGGAAAAATTCCTTCGTCCCCTCGAATCGCTCCTGGAAGAATGGCCAAAGCTCCTCCTCCATCGCCGGGCAGATAGGGGAATCGCGAAAGGAAGAGCTATCGAGGCAGAACAGGTGGCCCAGCTCAGCGAAGGAAGAAGGTGCAAGGGTCGGACCAACCTGGAGGAACCTCTCATCCGGCTGTTCAGCTTCGATGGAAAATTTCTCGGTCTTGCCCGGCCAGACAAGCGAGACCGGAAGATCATCCCTTTCCTTCTCCTCCGATAATCACTTTTCCCCTTCTCCCCTTGCCCATCATCCCTGGACTGCGGAATCTATTTTCGTCGACTGATCGGGGGGCGTTTTACTCGGTGCCGATAACAAAACTTTCCCTGAGAATGGGTGACGCGAGGAGGGAGAGGGATGTGTCGGGCAAGGACCTATTCTCGGCTCGGAAAGAAAGATGCTTACTCAATATCGGCAGCGTCCTTGAATTTTGGCCCAAGTTGTTGTATTTTACAAGCGTTATGAGGCTCAATAAGAATCAGATTGAACACATGGCCTTCGTCATCGTCCGGAATCTTATCAAGGAAGGGAAAGTTATCCTTGAAGACCGGAACAGAATTGTCGAGGACATTATTGGCCTCATTACCGACGAGTTCCAGAAGGAAGATCAGCTCGACCAGGAAGTCCGCGATATCCTCAGCCGGCACATGGAAAAAATCCGCCGGGAAAACATTGAATACCAGACCATGTTCCGGATGATCAAGACAAAACTGGCCAAAGAAAGGAATATCGTCCTTTGAGCAACCGTCTCTCGCGCGAGAAAATCAACTACCTATCCCGCCAAATTCTCAATTTGCTCTCCAACAACGACCAGGTGGAATTCCTGGATGACCTCAATGAAATCCGTCTGACCATCGTCCGCGCCATCGAGGAGGAAATGCGGCTTTACGATTCCCTGGACAAGAAGGCGATAGAAAAAATCCAATCTCAGAAAAAAACAATCGAAGAAGGGAGTCGGGAGTGGGAAATCCTCTATCGAAAATATTACAATGAAGAACTCGCCAAGCTCGGCAAAGTCTCCGAATAAGCCTACTCTCCCTGTCTCGGAAAGCCTGACCATCGAAATGGAAGAGAGAGTCCGCTATTCAGAGACTGATCGGATGGGGGTAGCCCATAACAAGAGCTATTTTGAATGGTTCGAAATCGGGCGCACCGAGTTTTGCCGCCGCTTCGGTCTTCCCTACCGAGACATCGAAGAGCGGGGTTACTATCTGGTCGTCGTTGAGGCTTTTTGCCGGTATCGCCGGCCTCTTCATTACGACGATATTTTCTTGATCCGCGTGACGCTGCGGGAGAAAACTCCCAAAAAATTCGTTTTTGACTACGAAATCCTGAGCAAGGTGGACCGCCGCCTCATCGCCTCCGGCTATACCGTCCATATCGTAACCAATGCCCGGGCGGAGGTATGTTCCCTTCCCGAGGACCTGCTCCAGAAATTCAGGGGCTGAGATAGCCTCTCTTGCCGAGATAATTCCGCAACGCCTCTGACCAGGGTGAGAAGGGGGTCAGACCGACCGCTTTCGCTTTTCGGTTTTCGAGAACGGAATAAGAAGGCCGGCGGGCTTTGGCCCGAAAAGTCCGGGAATCGACAGGCTCCAGGCGGGGCTTTTTCCCGAGGAGGGAAAAGATTTCTCGGGCAAACTCATACCACGTGCACTCCCCTTCGTTGGTCAGGTGGTAGAGGCCAAAGTGGGGCGTGCGGATGAGTTCGCTGACTCTTTGCGCCAGCTCCTCGGCCGACGTCGGGGTAACCCGCTGGTCATCGACAACCCGGAGAAGCCTCCCCTCGTTTTCCAGCTCAATCATCCGGTCGACAAAATTGTAACCTTTCTCCTTGGAACCCGCCGCGCCGTAAAGGCCGCAAGTGCGGATGAGGAAATACCTTTCTAGGTTCGTCTGGATAAAAATTTCCCCCGCCAACTTGGAGACGCCGTAAACATTGAGAGGACAGGGAGGGTCCTCTTCGACATAAGGCCGGCCTTTCTTTCCGTCAAAGACATAGTCTGTGCTGAAATGGACGAGGATAAAATTGAACTCCTGGGCTATCAAAGCCAGGCTTCTGACAGCGATCGCATTGACAAGAAAGGGAAGTTCGGGATTATCCTCGCACTCATCGACCCGATGGTAGGCCGCAGTGTTGATGACCACCTCGGCCGCAATGTCCCGGAGAGCTTGCCGCGTCGGCTCGGACTTGGTGATATCGAAGTCGGGATAATAGAGCGGCGTTACCTCATCATCGCCAAGAACTTTGAGGAGCTCCGAGCCGAGCTGTCCGTCAGCCCCGATCAGAGCGATTCTCATGCCGATTCGTCACCTAAAGAAAAGGCCAGGGAGCTTGCCCTGGCCTTTTTCTGCGGAACTCAGCTTTTCAGCTTAGAAAAGGACGCGGAAGCCCAGCATGTACTTGTGATGCTTGGAGAAAGAGCGTTCAGACCCGACGGGCCAGCGCACGCCGAAGACCAGGGAGCCGGTGTTGGTCCAGGTCTTGAAGACATCATAACCGACCTTGCCGACCAGCTCGAAGTCCGCATCGCGGCCTTCTTTAACGGCACTGGTGAATCCGATACCGCCACCGAAATAAAGGGGTCCAGCATGATAATTCAGGGTCGCATCAGCCAGGAGGATGGAATTCCATGGATCGCCCTTAAGAGCCAGGGCTCCTCCGCCAGCCAGGGTGAAATCGAAGGTTTTCGGGACAATCCAGTAGAGCCAATCCAGCAAGCCGTACAGATAGGGGCCATGACTCCCTCGCGCAAAGAACGGACCTCCTTCGACGGAAAAGTAGCTGCGCTTCTCGGTGACTTCGAGGCTCAGCCGGCAGGGCTCGGACACGGCGCCGAAATCATCGGCGACAACCAGCGTGATGGTGTAGACACCCGGCTTGTCGAAAATCTTGTCCCAGAGAAAAGGCTCCTGGTTATCCATAAACTTGTCGACAACGTTGCCCGCCGCATCCGTGATCTCGAAGTCGGCCCGGGCAATTTTTCCGTCCGGGTCGCTCGAGCCCGAGGCATCGATGGAGATGGGCCTTCCGACGTAGTCCTTGCATGGCAAGCATGAAGTCGTCAGGTTGCAGGAAGGCGGAGCGTTAACAGCAACCTTGGCCTCGCAAGGGTTGGTCGACGGCATATCCTTGATATTGAAAGCCTTGCCCCGGATTGTGTAATTCCCCGGCTTGTCGAAGCTCGTCTGCCACCGCGGCGAATCGGGTGTCATTTTTTGACTGGCCACCTTGGCTCCGTCCGGCCCGATCACCTCGACCTCCATGGCTTTGGCATTCTGGGAACCGCTCATGTCCACCGTTACTTTGTCCTTCAAGTTGACTTTAGTCGGAGAGACAGCGAGGGCACACACGGCTTCGGGGGGCGCCATCTCGGTGATGCTGCGCAGGGCAATATTCCCGCACGGCCTGGGCATGACGAACTCGTACTTCTGGTAATCCTTAATCACGTTGAAGACAAAAACCTCGAGCGGCTTTTTTCCTGCCCATTCGATATCCATGACCACCTTCACCTTCCCCTGGGAACGGAAAAGCATCCACATCAGCTTATCGCCAACAGGGAGTTCAGCTTCCTGAAAAGTGGCTGTCTTGAGCTGGTCCAGAAAAGGAAGGTAGAGGTCACCCGCCCTGGCAAGGTCAAAACCGTACTTGATGTCTGCGGCATACCGGTCGACGAGCATCTTCATTACCTCGGCGGTGGGAATCCGGCCCCTCACCCGGACGAACGTGTACTGACCGATTTGCTTCAATTTCTTGGTCTCGGCCAATGCGCTCAAACATAAGAAGACGGCGAGGAAGAAAACAAAGACGATGAACTTTTTGTTTTTCATGGACGCC
>CAYUKK010000223.1:0-13629 GCA_964445305.1 uncultured Eubacteriales bacterium | reverse complement strand
CGCTGTTCTTCAATCCCTGGCTCGTTACATCGCCCACGTTCTTGACAGCCGACAAAAAGAACTGGCTCTGCGGGAGAGCCTGGAGAAATACCGGACCATCATCGAAAATATCCAGGAGGGCTATTACGAGGTCGACCTGGCAGGAAATTTCACCTTCGCCAATGATTCGCTGTGCCGGATGCTCGGCTACCCCATGGAGAAAGTCCTCGGCATGAACAACCGGGAATACATGGACGAGCCCAGCGCGCGCCGGATTTATTCGGTCTTCAACCGGGTTTTCAAAACGGGAGAGCCGGTCAACCTGGTCGAGCTCGAGGTCAAAACGGCGGATGGGAACAAGCATCACGCTGAATTCTCCGTTTCTCTCATGAGGGGACCTGATAATCAACCGGTCGGCTTCCGGGGCATCATTCGGGACGTCACTCAGCGCAAGCTGGCCGAGGAGAGGATCAAAGCTTCGCTGCGGGAGAAGGAGGTTCTCCTCCGCGAAATCCATCATCGCGTCAAGAATAACCTCCAGGTTATCTCCAGCCTGCTCAACCTCCAAAGCCGCTCCCTTTCTGACCCGGCCATTCTCAAGGTTTTCAAAGAATGCCAAAACCGAGTCCGGTCGATGGCCCTTGTCCATGAAAAGCTTTACCGGTCGGGTGACCTCTCCCGGATCGACTTTTCTGAATACATCAGGAGCCTGGTTTACCATCTTTGCCATGTCCACCAAATCGACTCGAGCCGAATCCATCTCCGCGAGGAAGTGGAAGCCATCCAACTGGACATCAACACGGCTATCCCTTGCGGCCTCATCCTCAATGAGCTGGTCTCCAACTCCCTGAAGCACGCTTTTCCCGATGGCCGAGAGGGGGAGATCTATGTTCAGTTCAAACGTCAGGGCGAAAACAGGTTGCTCCTCTCGGTTCGCGATGATGGAATTGGCCTGGCTGAAGATTTGGATATAAACAAGACTTCAACTCTCGGCTTGCAAATTATCACCCTCCTGGTCCAGCAGCTTGATGCCACTCTGGAAATCCATCGTCAGCCCGGCACCGAGTTTCGTATCCTCTTCAGCGAGCTCAAGTATCCCACCCCCGTTTGACGAACGACCCGGCCTTCAGGTCGTCCATGTTCGTTTTCTTATCTTCCCCCCTCTTCTTCGATTTCTCATTTTTCGCCCAAAGGCTCATCCCTTGTCAAGAGGAGGAGAGCACGCGGGGATGGGAAGAAGGTGAGGGGATGCTGGCTACTTCCCCAAAAGCGCTCGTTTTTGAAAAATCCCTTTGACTTCATTATCATATAAGCATCATAAGGAGCCGGTGGAGCGGGGCACCGGCGAGAAAGGAGGTCAAGAGATGATTGAAGGCCAACAAAAGCTCGAAAAAGCTCGCCGCCTGACTTACGGGATGGTCGGCGGCGGCAAGGGTGCGTTCATCGGCGATGTCCACCGCAAAGCTGTAGCCATGGATGGCCAGGCTGAGCTGGTGGCAGGCTGCTTTTCCCAATCCTATGAGAACACGCTGGCTACCGGCGAAGCCTGGGGGATAGCCGACAAAACCCGCCTCTACCGGAATTTTGAGGAGATGCTCAACCAGGAAGGGAAGCGAGAGGACAAGGTCGATTTCGCCATCATCGTTACCCCCAACAACACTCATTATCCCATCGCTCGCCTGGCCATGGAAAACGGCATCCATGTTGTCTGCGACAAGCCGCTAACGACGACGAGCCGAGATGCCGAGGAGCTCGTCCGCCTGGCCAGAGAAAAAGGCATTCTCTTCGGTGTCACCTACACTTACACCGGTTACCCCATCGTCAAGCATATGCGCCAGATGGTCCGGAATGGCGATTTGGGGGAGATTCGCTTCGTCAGCGCCGAGTATCCTCAGGAATGGCTGGCCACGCCGCTCGAAAAAACTGGCCAGAAGCAGGCCAGCTGGCGGACCGACCCGAGATACTCGGGAGCATCGAACTGTGTCGGCGACATCGGCAGTCACATCGAGAACATGGTCGCCTACGTGACCGGTCTCAAAATCCAATCCCTGCTGGCTCGGCTCGACATCTTCGTGGCCGGTCGCCAGCTCGACGACAACGCCTCCATCCTCGTCAACTATGAAGGCGGCGCCAGGGGAATGTACTGGAGCTCCCAGGTGGCCATCGGTCACGACAACGGGCTGCGGATTCGCGTCTACGGGACGAAGGCTTCTCTCGAGTGGTGTCAGGAAAACCCGAATTATTGCCGCGTTTCCTACCTGGATAAGCCGAGTCAAGTGGTCTCTCGCGGCCGGGACAAGATGTATCCCCAGGCCCAGGCTTTTAGCCGCATCCCCTCCGGCCATCCGGAGGGCTATTTTGAAGCCTTCGCCAACATCTACAGCGCCTACATCAACGCCTTGCGAGCCCATCTCGCCGGGCAATCCGTCTCGCCCGAGGACTTCGATTACCCGGATGTCGAAGCGGGACGGCGGGGCGTCATGTTTATCGAAAAGTGTGTGGAGAGCTCCCGCCGAGGAGCTCAGTGGGTTGATTTTTAAAGGAGGATAAAAAATGGCCAGACCCGTCACACTCTTCACCGGTCAATGGGCAGATTTGCCCTTCGAGGAGATCTGCCGTAAAGCCAGCCGATGGGGCTACGATGGCCTCGAGATTGCCTGTTGGGGCGACCACATGGATGTCCGCCAGGCCGCCACAAGCCCGGCTTACATCCGGAAGAAAAAGCAAACGCTGAAGAAGTACAACCTCGGTTGCTGGGCCATCAGCTGCCACCTGGCGGGCCAGTGCGTTGGCGATGTCTATGACGAGCGCCTCAATGTGTTCGCACCGCCAGAGACGAGAGGCAAGCCGGAAAAAATCCGCAAGTGGGCGACGGAAGAGATGAAACTGGCGGCCCGGGCTGCCCAGGCCATGGGCTGCTCCGTGGTGAACGGCTTCATGGGTTCGCCCATCTGGAAAGCCTGGTACTCCTTCCCGCCGACAACCGAAGAGATGGTCGAGGCCGGGTTCGATAAAATCCTCAAACTCTGGACCCCCATCCTCGACGAATTCGACCGCTGTGGCGTGAAGTTTGCTTTGGAAGTCCACCCGACAGAAATCGCTTTCGACCTCTACACGGCCAAGCGGCTCCTGGAGAAGTTCAACTACCGGCCAACCCTCGGGTTCAACTTTGACCCCAGCCATCTCCTCTGGCAGGGTGTCCAACCGCACCTCTTTATCCGCGAGTTTGGCGAGCGCATCTACCATGTCCACATGAAGGATGTCAGCGTCACGCTCGACGGCAAAGCGGGAATCCTCGGCTCTCACCTTCCCTTCGGCGATTTGAGGCGAGGTTGGAATTTCCGCTCCCTCGGGCACGGCGATGTCGCTTTCGAGGAGATCATCCGCGAGCTCAACAACATCCATTACAGCGGTCCCCTGTCCGTCGAATGGGAGGATAACGGTATGGACCGGGAATACGGAGCCAAGGAAGCGCACGATTTTGTGCGCTCGATAGATTTCTCGCCCTCGGCTATCGCCTTCGACCGCGACATGAAAACGAAATGACGGGCTCAAGAAAAAGAAGGCCTCTCAGCCGGCGAGATTTCCTCAAATCGACGACTTCGGCGGGCCTCAGCCTGGCCTTGATGAAGGGAAGCACATCCAGGAGCCTCCTGGCCAGTGGCCAGAAAAATCGAGCCGGACCGTCCGAGGAGCTCCGTCTTGCCCTCATCGGCGCCGGCGAACAGGGCCGCGTCCTCATGGAGGCGTGCCTGCGCATTCCGGGCCTCCGCTTCGCCGCCGTCTGCGATATCTGGGAGTACAGCCGGGAATATGCCAGGGGTTACCTGAATAAGTACGGCCAGCAACCGCGGATTTATGAAGATTACCGAGAGCTCCTGGCGAGCGAGAAAGACCTCGACGCCGCCATCATCGCCACTCCCGATTGGGTGCATGCTGAGCAGACGATCGCCTGCCTGGAGGCTGGACTTCATGTTTACTGCGAGAAGGAAATGTCCAACTCGCTGGCGAAGGCGAGGCAGATGGTCCTGGCTTCGCGGCGCACGGGAAAGCTCCTCCAGGTCGGCCACCAGCGACGCAGCAACCCGCGCTACATCCATGCCATCGACCGGCTCATCCGAGAAAAGCGACTCCTCGGCCGGCTGACTGCCGCCTACGCCCAGTGGAATCGCGCCCGGAGCGACATGCTCGGCTGGCCGAAAAAATACACCATCCCGGCCGTCACTCTCGAGAAATACGGTTACGGCTCGATGCTCGAGTTCCGCAACTGGCGCTGGTTCAAGAAATTCGGCGGCGGGCCGATCGTCGACCTGGGCTCCCACCAGATTGACCTTTTCGCCTGGGCTTTGGGCACAAACCCCAGCTCGGTCATGGCCAGCGGTGGCGTCGATTACTATAAAGGCCGGGAATGGTACGACAATGTCGTCGCTGTTTTTGAGTTCGAAACAGGCGACGGCGTCGTGCGGGCCCTTTACCAGGTCCAGACAACGACCAAGCACGGCGGCTTCTACGAAGCCTTCATGGGCGAAAACGGCTCGCTCGTCATCTCCGAGGTTCCCGAGCGGGGCAACTGGGCGATGCGGGAGGCCCATGCGCCGGAGTGGGATTCGCTGGTCAAGGACGGGCTCCTTCTCTCGGAAAAGCCAGCCATCCAGAAAATCGATACGCGAAACATCTTCCTCGATGTCCGGGTTACGGCTGAAGCGGGCCGCTGGCCTTTGCCCATCGAGCTGGCCAAGCCGCCCCACCAGCCGCACCTGGAAAATTTTTTTGACGCCATTCGGTTCGGCACCCGGCTCACCTGTCCGGCTGAGCTGGCTTACGAGAGCGCCGTGGCCGTCCTGCGGGTTAACGAAGCCGTCCAATCCCGCCAGCTCCTCCGCTTCCGGCCCGAGCAGTTCAAAGCATAAAAAACAGAGAGCTGATGCATAAGTTTATTAAATCGATAGTTTATATAAATTTAATAGCATTTGGCCTCAGCCTTTCCTGTCTGGCGGAGCAAAAGCAACAACCGTGGGACGGAAATCGGACGACACCCGTTCATCTCATTCCCCTCAAGGATGAGTTCGACCAGATTATCGTCCCGACAGAATCGAACCCCCTGCCCTTCTCCGCCCGCTTCACCTGCGCCCCGTGTCACGATTACAAACTCATTAGCGGGGGCCTCCATTTTCGAACTGGGGCTGCGACAGCTCCATCTGGCCGGGCCGGCGAGCCCTGGGTCTGGGTGGAAGAAAAAACGGGCACTTTGCTTCCTCTCTCTTTCGACAGATGGCCCGGCACCTGGCGGCCTGAGGAAATCGGGCTTTCGGCTTGGGATTTCACGCTTCTTTTCGGCCGCCACATGGCGGGTGGCGGGGTGAGTGAGCCGGCCGACGAATCCATCACCCCGGCCTCCCGCTGGAATGTCTCGGGAAAGGTCGAGGTCAACTGCCTGGCCTGCCACAACCTCTCCAACAAGCAGAACCCGAGCGAATGGGCCAAGCAGATTCTCCGGCAGAATTTCCGGTGGGCGGCGACAGCGGCAGGTGGTCTTGGCGAAGTCGGCGGCATGGCCTCGCGCGTTGGCCCAACCTGGGACATCATCGACGGCCCCAATCCCGATGATACGGAATGGGCCGTGCCGCCCTTTGTGCGCTACGACCGCTCGCTTTTCGACTCCAGACACCAGGCCTTTCTCGACATCACCGGCCAGCCTCCCGATTCGCGCTGCCTGGCTTGCCATTCTGTGGCACCCGCGGCCATAAATAAATTTCAATACGACGCGGATGTCCACACCATCGCCGGCCTTGCCTGCGTTCAATGTCACCGCCATGACATCACCCACGCCATGATCCGCGGCTACGAGGGCGAGGCCGAGCACAACCATCTCCTGGACGGAGATTCGTTCACCTGCGCCGGCTGTCATCTTGGCGGCGACCCGGCCCGCGGCCCCAAGAAACCGGCTGGCCGGCTGGGCGCTCCTTTCCCCCGTCACCGCGGTTTTCCCCCTGTCCACTTCAAACGCCTCGCCTGCACTGTCTGTCATTCTGGTCCCTGGCCGGAAAAAGATCTCACCCGTGTCCGCACTTCCCGGGCCAACCGGCTCGGCATCTACGGCATCGCGCGCTGGGAGACTGAACATCCGGCCATCTTCCAGCCTGTCTACATCCGGGATGCTAAGGGAAAGCTCGGGCCTCATCGGCTCCTCTGGCCGGCTTTCTGGGCGGAAAAAGAGGGCGAGAAAATCCGACCTCTCCTTCCTGGTGAGGTCCTGGCCTCAGCCAAAAAAATCCTCGAGCCCGGAGCGGCCGCGGCCCGCATCCTCAACGCTTTGACGCTCCAGCTGGAAGCCGACGAAAAAGCCGTTCTCCTCCTGCCGGGAAAGGTTTGCGCCTTGAACGTTGACGGCGGCTTGAGCCTTAGCCCTTTCCCTCCCCCATCTTTCTCTGATACCCTCCTTTGGGCTGTTCAAAAAGGGGACGCCATACTCCCCCTCATCCCCGATTTCGAACCCGGCGCCGAGACGCTTGACCCGGATATCGAATCCCGACTGATTGGAATTCTCGAAGCCCTGGCCAGTTTAGAGGACGTTCCTGGAAAGCCTGCCCTTGTTTATAAAAATTTTCTCTTCCAGGTTGTCGAGACATACCTCGAAAAGACAGACTACCCGGGTCCGGCCGGGGAAACGCCGCAACTCGGATGGCTGAGCGAAGGAAAATTCGAACCGCTCATCTCCGAATTCGAGCAGAGGACGATCGGCCGCCTGGTCGGGACGGAAGAGACCTTAACCGAGGAACAGGTTGCCCTGGTCCTTCAAGCTCTCAACCGACAGAACAAAGAATTTGTTTATATTGCGAGCGGTAAGATGTTTGTCCTCGGTCAAGACGACGAGCTTAAGGCTCTCGACCATCCGGCTGCCCAGCCCGTGACCTGGCCGCTGGCCCACGACGTCAGGCCAGCCCGCCAGTCCCTGGGGATAAACGGTTGCGGCGACTGCCATCGAATCAACTCCCCCTTCCTCTTCCGCCGCGCCAGGGGGACAGGGCCTCTCCAGACGCAACATGCTAAAGTCTTATCAGCTAACTCCTTCTCCGGCCTGAGCGGCATTTACCAGCGACTGTTCGGCCTGTCTTTTGCTCTTCGTCCCCTGTTCAAAGGTTTCCTTTTCCTGACTCTCCTCGTCATCGGGCTCATCCTCCTTCTCGTCTTTGCCCTCGGGCTCGGCCGTCTCTCCGGCCTTCTGGAAAAAGGGAGGCGCGCATGACGGCCTTCCGCGTTGTTTCGCTGGCCACTGTCATGGCCTTAATCGCCCTCCTTGGCTACCGTCGCTTCCAGGCCTCGGTCCTACTGGGGAAGCAGCCTTTCCTGTCCACTTTTCGGGCCTATCTTTTCTGGGCAGCCCGCACCACGGCCAGTCTCTTTAAAAAGGGAGGATGGGGAAAGACTCGTTCCTTCTTCCACGTTTGGCTGGGGAGCTATCCTGAATCCTGGCAGAAGCTGGCTCTTTCGGGCGCCTGGCTTAGCTTTTTTTATCTCGCCGCGAGCGGCCTCGGCTTGGCCATCTTCTGCCCGCGCGGCCTTTACGGCATTCCTCTCCTTCTCCACGTCCTTGGCGGCGGAGTGTTCATCCTCTGCCTCACCCTCCTGGTTATTCTCCGGGCTAAAGATTATCTTCCCCTCTTGCCCGAACAAAAACAATTAGAAAGGCGGCGCTCTTTTTGGAGAAGCTTTCCGGCTTCTCTCCCGCGGCCCATTCTTTTCTGGCTGCTCGTCATCTCCGGATTCTCCCTGGCCCTGACGGCGCTTCTGTCCATGCTGCCTTATTTTGCCTTCGAAGCTCAGCTCGACCTCATCGCCATCCACAGGTATAGCGGCCTCATCGCCTTGCTCACGGCCATCCTTTTTCTCGACCAGGCCCTTCCCCGCCCAGGAAGCTGATGCTAAGAGAAGAAATGTCTGTCCATTGTTTCTCCCATCAAGCCATGGGGACGATGTTCGAGGCGATGATCGCTGGCTGTGAGGCTTCCTACGCTCGTGGCGCAGCGCAGGCGGCTTTTGCCGAGGTTGACAGGCTGGAACGTCTGTTCAGCCGGTTTGACGCCACGAGCGAGGTCAGCCAGATTAACCGGCTCCAACTTGGTGAGTCGCGGCGCGTCGGCGTCGAAACTTACGAATGCCTGACCATAGCTGAAAAAATCCGAATTGAAACGGGCGGCGCCTTTGATGTCAATTTTCGTTCAGGGCAAAAATTCGCCACAGAGAAGAAAAGAGGAAAGGCTGTCCGCCTTGTTCTCTCGTCGTCTCAGGGGTTTAGCGTAGCGGTCGGAGAAGATGGGCCCGGCCTTGTCGCACCCGCGACAAAGCTCGACCTTGATCTGGGTGGAATCGGCAAAGGGTTCGCCCTGGACAAGGCAGCGGAAGTTTTTGCCGCGTGGGAGGTCGACCGCTTTCTCGTCCATGCCGGGACGAGCACAGCTCTGGCTTGCGGCGACGCGCCGGGCTTGAGCTCGCTGGAGAGGGGATGGCCAGTCGGCGCTGGCGCCGGGTATTTGCCTGATAAGAGTGCTTCCCGCCTTCTCCTCCTCAACCGCGCTCTGAGCGGGTCGGGAAGCGAGGTCAAGGGTTGCCATATCATCGACCCAAGGCGAGGGGAGCCAGCCAGCCAGTTCCTGGCGGTTTGGGTTTCTCATCCCAGGGCCGCGGAGGCGGATGCGCTGTCAACAGCCTTCATGGCTATGACGCTCGAAGAAATCGAGCGCTATTGCCGGGTCAATCCCCGGGTGTGGGCTTCGGTTGTCACTCCGGACGAGCATCGACATTTTTTTAACCAGGAAATTCTTGTATAATTTTATATCCGGGTCGAAAGAAAGGTAAACTCAATGAAAAGGCGAACGATTCAGTTCACAGGATTAGCCAGTCTTTTTTTGGCCACGGTGGTCATCCCTTCTTCTTTGGCGCAAGATTTGAGTAAAGAAGAACTCAAGCTTCAGCTTCCCAAGCCGATGTTCATCGGCACGCCCCGAAATATCCAGAGTCCTAACCTGGAGAGGATCACCGGCAAGCCGCGGGGTCCGTTCTTTGTGCCCGTGGGAACGAAGCTCCTCAGTCTGGGGAAGCCCGTTACTTCGAGCGACATGCAGCCGGTCATCGGCGAGCTTGCCTACGTCACGGACGGCGAGAAATCGGGCGAGGATGGCTATTTTGTCGAGCTCGGCCCGGGAAAACAGTATGTCCAGATTGACCTTAAAGAATCCTATTCCCTTCATGCCATCCTCATCTGGCATTATCACAGCCAGGCTCGTGTCTACCGCGACGTGGTCGTCCAGGTTTCGGATGACAGGGACTTTGTCACGGGTGTCACGACGGTCTTCAACAACGACCACGATAACTCCTCGGGACTGGGCCTCGGCCGGGACAAAGAGTATATCGAAACCTATGAGGGGAAGCTCGTCGACCCCAAGGGCGTTAAAGCCCGCTATGTCCGGCTTTGGTCCAACGGCAACACGGCCAACGACATGAACCATTACGTCGAGGTGGAAATCTACGGCACACCACCCCGATGACCAAAAAAGCCTTTGGCTGGCTTTTTGTCCTTGTTCTGATTGTCGCTTCATCCTTTCGCCTGCCTGAGCTTGGTCGCCGGCCCATGCATCATGATGAGGCTAACCAGGCCGTTAAGTTTGGCTTGCTTCTTGAGGCAGGCCAGTACCGCTACGACCCGACTGACCATCACGGGCCGAGCCTTTATTATCTGAGCTGGCCTGTGGCTCGCCTGCTCGGAGGGAAGACCCTTGCCTCGCAAAGTGAGTCGACGATCCGCGCTGTGCCGGTCCTCTTCGGGCTCGGCACTGTGCTCCTTCTTCTCCTTTTTTTGCCAGCTCTTGGCCATACAGCTCTTCTCCTGAGCGGCCTCGGGCTCGCCCTCTCGCCGGCCATGGCTTATTTCAGCCGTTTTTACATCCAGGAATCCCTCCTTGTCTTTTTTTTAGCCGGCTTTCTTGGGTCCGTGTGGCGATGGGCCCGACGCCCCTCGGCCGGCTGGGCTGTGAGCACGGGCTTTTTCGCCGGGATGATGTACGCCACCAAAGAGACAGCCGTCGTTCTTTTCGTCTCGACTGCAGCCGCGCTCTCTTTGACCTTCCTGACAAAAAGAAAGGGAATGGATGAGCCAGGCTATCCAGTGAGCGTGGGTTTATTTGATTCCGGGAAGAAAAAAGAAAAGGCCATCGGTTCCCGGCATTGGTTTCACGTTGTTTTGGCTTTAGGAGTGGCTCTTTTCGTCTCCGTCCTCCTCTTTTCTTCTTTTTTCAAGCATCCCCAGGGACTATGCGATTCTGTTCTCTCTTTCAAGGTCTATTATGTCCGGGCTGGCGCAACGACTTTCCACGCCCAGCCCTGGTTTTCCTATTTCAAACTCCTCGCCTTCTTCAAAACGAAAGGAGGACACCTGTGGAGCGAGGCTTTTCTTCTTTTTCTGGCCCTCGTTGGAGGTGGCATTTCTTTCTGGAGCAGAAGAGAAGCCCCTTTTGAGCCCTCTCTCCTGAGATTTCTCTTTTTCTATACTTTCCTTACCGCAGCCATTCTCTCGTTCATCCGTTACAAGACCCCCTGGAACGTTCTCCCATTCCACCTTGGGGTCATCCTTCTGGCGGGAGCTGGGGCGGCGGGAATCCTCAAGGCATGCTCAAGAAGAGGGGCCCGCCTCCTCGCCCTTCTCCTCCTTGGAGCAGGATTTTTTCATCTCGGCTGGCAATCCTGCCAGGCCAATTTTATCTTCCCGGCTGACCCCCAAAACCCCTATGTTTATGCTCAGACGAGTCCTAACTATTTGAAGCTCGTCGCGCGCGTCGAAGAGATCGCCTCGACCTGCGCCGAGGGCAAAAGAATGCTCGTCAAGGTTGTGGCCAGTCCCTATGAAACCTGGCCTTTGCCCTGGTCGCTGCGGAAGTTTGAACGCGTCGGCTACTGGGAAAGGGCGGCTGAGGTGGAACTTTCTGACCGGCCGCCCGTCATCATCGCCTCGGCCGAGCAGGCAGTTGAGCTCTCTCCGGCCATACATACACTATACATATCGGAATACTATGAATTGCGTCCGAACGTCCTCCTCGTCCTTTTCGTCCGCTCCGACATCTGGCAAGCCTACCTCAGACAACGGGAGGGCCGCTGAACTTCAGCAACCCCGAGCTTCCACATGCACCTTCCTGGTGTTTAATTTCAGGCCCTTTAATTCTTATTGGAGAATTGGGGGAACAGGCGAGGGGTTTGGTGAGGAAGCCCGTCGAAGCCTGAGCGGGCATGGTTTCTCGAGCGAAGTGAGAGAAGAGCGAAGGCTGAGTCGGAGCGAGTTTCCTCGCTGGGGAAACGAGCGTGCTTCGCCATCCAAACCCCGAGCCTGGCTGGGGATGAACCACGACAGGAGCTGTCGGGTGGTTCTATCGGCAATCCCGCGGATCTGCCAAGATTTTGATATCGTGAACCATTTTTATTATAATGCTTCCAGGCATAAAGGCTTAAGCTTCATGAGGCGAAGAGAGAGACCGCTCATTTAAGGTCCGACAACTGAAAATAAATCCGTGAAGGAGAAAGAAAATGGCCACAAGGGGGGAGATTATCCGAGCTCCTAAGGGGAGAGTCTGGCTGGCCATCTTCCTCGTGGGCTTTCTTATCGTCCTGGCAACTGGCTTTTGGTTCCTGAGAACAGAGATTCAGAAAACCCGCCAGGAGAAATTTGGCGATCTTGCGGCCATCGCGGAGATGAAAGTTAACGAGATCGTCGAGTGGCGGAAGGAGCGATTAAGTGACGCCATCAACCTTTCGGAGAGCCCGCTTTTCATAAATGCGCTCAAGGAATGGCTGGCCAAACCCGCAAACTCAGGCCTTCGGCACGATATCCTCGAAAGCCTCCGTATAACTAAGAAAGTTTATGGATACGCCAATATTTACTTTATCGATAAGGAGGGCCAGGCCTTTCTTTCTCTCGAGGAAGAAGTCGTGCCTGTGGAGGCCACAACCAAACAGGCCATGGAAGAGGCTATGGCTCGAGGAAAGGCTGTTTTTTCCGACCTTTACCGGAGCCCATCTGGCCGCATCTACCTGGATAGCCTCGCTCCCGTTCTCGATGATGGAGGCAGCCTTCTCGGCGTCCTCATCTTGAGAAACGATGCCCGGTCCTTTCTTTTTCCACTCCTTGCGTCCTGGCCCGCACCCAGCCGGACAGCGGAATCTCTCCTCCTCAAGAGGGAAGGGAAGGAAGTCCTTTTCCTCAACGATTTGCGCCATCGTCCCGACGCACCTCTTACCTTTCGCCTCCCCTTGAACCAGACTTCTTCCTGCGCTGTCCAGGCGGTGCTCGGAAAAAAGGGCAGCTTCGAGGGCAAGGATTACCGCGGGGTCAGGGTTCTTGCTGAGTTACGGCCCGTACCCGATTCTTCCTGGTTCATGGCCGCCAAGATGGACAGCTCGGAGATTCTGGCTGAAGCCCATTACAAGAGCGCGAAAACAATACTCATCATTGTCCTGCTCATGTTGCTCGCCGCCGGCGCTGGTCTCTTAGGCTACCGCCAGCAAAGGGGTCGATTTTTCGCCTCCCTCTACCAGGCGGAAAGAAAGCAGCGGGAAACGCAGGAAGAGCTCCGCACTACCCTCTACAGTATCGGCGACGCCGTCATCACCACGGACCAGCAGGGGAAAGTTAAAGTGATGAACTATGTGGCCGAGCATCTTACAGGCTGGAGTGAGGGGGAAGCCCGCGGGAAAGCCCTGGCCGAGGTATTCCACATCATCAATGAAGAAACCCGTGCCGAAGTAGAAAACCCCGTGGAGCGAGTTCTCCGCGAGGGCATTGTCGTGGGTCTGGCCAACCACTCCTTGCTCATCACCAGGGATGGCCGGGAAATCCCCATCGCCGATGCGGGCGCCCCCATCCGTGATGAGAAGGGAGCCATCCTCGGTGTCGTCCTCGTCTTCCGAGACCAGACCAAGGAACGCGCGGCCCAGCTGGCCCTCCAAGAGGCCAAGGAATTTGCTGAAAGCATTATCGCCACCATCCGAGAACCCCTCGTCGTCCTCGATGCGGAAATGCGAGTCGTTACGGCCAACCGGTCTTTTTACGCCACATTTGAGGCGAGGCCGGAGGAAACCTTAGGCAAGCTGCTTTACGACCTGGGTAATCGACAGTGGGACATCCCCGAGCTGCGCGAGCTCCTCGAAAAAATCTTACCCCTGAACACAAGTTTCTCCGATTTTGAAGTCGTCCATGATTTCCCTCATCTCGGCAGACGAACCATGCTCCTCAACGCCCGGCGAATCTACCGCGAAGCGAATAAGACCGAAATGATTCTCCTGGCTATCGAGGACATCACCGAGCGGAAGCGCGCCGAAGAGGCGCTCCGAGCCAGCGAGGAAAAATACCGGATTCTCCATGAGTTTGCCGGCGAAGCCATTTTTACTTTCACAACTGACCTCAAGCTGATGGAAATCAACAGGGCCGCCTGTGAGTATGTTGGATTTGACCGGAAGGAGTTGCTCGGCAAGAACATCTTCGAGCTTGGCGTCCTCCTTCCAGAGGACATGGTGCGGACGACGGAAAATTTGACAAAAATCTTGTCCGGAGAAAAGCCGATCGTCGTTGATAAGTTGCGCTTTAAAGGGAAGCACGGTCTTTATGGA
>CAYUKK010000222.1:0-13194 GCA_964445305.1 uncultured Eubacteriales bacterium | reverse complement strand
GGTGACTATGAAAGAAGCCAAAGATGTGGTATTGTGGAAAAGGGCAAGAGAGGATGAAGTCAAAGAGAGTCGTTGTCGCCATGAGCGGTGGGGTGGATTCCTCTGTGGCCGCCGCGCTTCTTCTGGATAAGGGATATGAGGTCATCGGCGTGACAATGAGCCTCTTTTCTCTTCCTCCCGACCTTTGTCGGTCGACAGAACTTCGCAGCTGCTGTGGATGGAGAGCGGTCGAGGATGCGAACGAGGTGGCGACGAAACTCGGTCTTCCCCATCTGGTCGTCGATTTTCGCCGAGAGTTCGAGAAATCGGTCATTGGCGATTTTTGCACCGAATACAGGCGCGGTCGCACTCCCAACCCCTGCGTCCGTTGTAACCAGCACATCAAATTTGACATCCTGCTGCGGCGGGCAGCGCGACTGGGAGCCGATTTCCTCGCCACAGGCCACCACAGTCGTGTCGTCCGCACACGAGACTGGATTCCCTATCATTTGAAGAAGGGCAAGGATAGGGCCAAGGACCAATCGTATTTCCTTTATACCCTCACCCAGCACCAACTCAGCCATCTCTTGATGCCCATCGGCGGGCTCACGAAGAAAGAGGTAAGGGAAGTGGCCAGAAAGAAGGGTCTTCGAGTCGCTGGCAAGCCAGAAAGCCAGGAAGTGTGCTTTGTCCCTCAAGGGCGATACCCGGATTTCCTGCGGGAGCGAATTCCTGAAGCTTTTCAGCCGGGCCCCATCCTTGACCTCGATGGCCGCCTCCTGGGAGAACACCAGGGCATTGTCCATTTTACTGTCGGACAGCGCCGCGGTCTCCGGTTATCCTCGTCACGGCCTCTCTATGTTATTTCTATCGACCCGACCGACCATGCCGTCATCGTCGGGCCAGAGGATGCGCTCCTGCGGAAGCAATTCTTGGCCAGCGATGTGAGCTGGGTTTCAGGAGAGAGACTCAAGGACAAAATTTGGGTTAAGGCAAAAATTCGCTACCAGCATAAAGAAGCAGAAGCCCTCGTTGTTCCCTTTACTCCGGACAAAGTGGTGGTTACCTTTGTTGAGCCGCAGCGAGCCATCACACCAGGCCAGTCGGTGGTCTTCTATTCCCGGGATGAAGTTCTCGGCGGCGGAATCATCGACCGCGTCGTGGCCTGAAGCTCGGCGCCGATTCCCACACGAACGCCTCAACCGAAAATATGAAAGGTCAGGATTTTCTCATCACCTCGATGATTTCCCGGCTGAGCCTGACAGCGTCCTCATACTTCCGCTGCCACATATTCCGGCCAAAAATCAGGCCATCCACGCCGGCCGCGAGGCTGAGGCGCACTTTCTGGAAGAGTTCTTCATCACTAAGCTTGCTCCCTCCCGATAGGAGGACACCGGTCCGGCCAGCTGACTGGACGACCATCCTCAAGGCTTCCTCCTCGGAGATGTCCTTGAAGGCGTTGTAGGCTTTGAAGGGACCCTGAGGGTCATAACTTCCGCCCTTCGGAGGAACGGGAAGGTTGACCTTGGTGAGCGTGGCCCCGAGCTCATTGGCCAGACGGGCAGCATAGTCCACCATGGCCAGGGAATCACGGCCACCCCCCCTTGACTCGACGTGTGGTCCTCGAGGGTAGGCCCACATGATGAGCGGCATCCCGTATTTCCGGCATTCCTGCCTCACCTGGGTGAACTGAGCGATGTCGTCCGCTTCCATGGGGGAGCCGACATAGAGCGTATAACCGACGGCGTCGGCGCCCAGACGGATGGCGTCCTCGACGCTGGCGTCGAGAGGGGAAAAAGGCAGGTCGTCGGGGGGGATGGAGGTTTTGCCGTTGATCTTGAGGACGAGCGGCACCCGACCCGCATACTTACGGAAATGCTTCTCGGCCAAGCCGATGTGACAGACGATGCCAGAGTAGTTGGCCTCCAGGGCCAGGTTGAGCTCAAATTCGAAATCTGCACTGGGCGGGTTAGGGAAGAAGTCTCGCGGACCGTGCTCCATTCCCTGGTCAACGGGAAGGAAGAGCATTTTGCCATTTCCAGGACCATGGGCGAACATGAGTTCGTAGAGACGCCGTCGCTCGCCCGTGGTCAGGCAATCGAGGTCGAGGCTGAATTTTTCCACCCGCTCTTTTCGGGCCATTTTTTCTTCGATGTCTTGAATTGCCTTATTCATTATTGTCACTCCTTTGTATGAAGACCGAATTCTTGGCCTGATCTCGGGATAAGAATGGGCTCCGAGTTGAGCCTCCATTCTAACTTTCCAATATACATTTTTCAAGAAGCCGCGGTGTCCTCAATAAACGACTTTTATGTCGACAACACGAATAATTAGGGAACGGATTCGGATCTGACCCTATTGGTCTGGAATGATAGCGGTGGCGGAGCCTACTGCCCCGCGGCCCGTCTCAAGATTCCGGATGACGAAGCGGCATTTGTAAGTGCCCGGGGACAGGGAAAACGACCCGCCGAAGGAAAAGGTTTCTCCCGTGAGGGAATAGGTTTCCTTCTCGTTTCTTTTAAGTATGACGATATTGTCTTTTTCATCAAAAATGACAGCAATGAACTCCGCCTTCCCTTCCAGCACCTCGCGGATCTCCTCGACGGGAACCCTGGCCGCGAGGTAGAGATTTCCCCTCCCATCCCCGGGGTTCAGCCGCACTTCCAGGGGGAAGCGGACCGGTACCTGCCAGAGGGGCTCCTCGCTCAACGCCAGGTCCACAAGATGGAGCATCTTTTCCAGGTCGTCATAATCTGAAAACAGCTTGGGATTGAAATAGCCCTTCTGGGCATAGACTTTGAGCCCTGGACGGTTGACTTCCACCTTGATCTTGTGGTAGCGACCGTCCCAGCTGTCATCAATATAGTACCCAAGGACATAGTAGCAACTGGTTAGATTCTGGATTTTTTCGATGTGGCGTTCATAATGATTGATGTTCCCGAAGTATTTGCCTCCCGTCGCACTGGACATCTTCTGAAGGATAGATTCACCCCGCATCCTTTCATCACTGCCGGACACCAGGCTGAGATCCTGGGTATCAAGAGCGTAAATCGTGCAGTTGGCGGCGCTCAACTCCTTCAGCATTGCCTCGTATCTCTCCTGCAGCCAGGATTCCCCCCACTCATGGATCCCGATTTTGTGGTAGGGAGTCTGGACGCCGTAAACAAGAGAATGAGGAACGCCGGAGGAAAGCAGGATGATGTATTTATGACCAGGGACGTATCTCAGGGCCCGGGCTAATTCCGCCATTTTTGTCGCGAAGTTGAAGACCTGTGTCTTGGCTTCCTGTCGCCTGGTTTCGTCAACCTGTCGCTTCAGGTTCTCGAGCTGGAGGTCGCCGTGGAACACGCTGCCAGAGCTTCTGGCATCCGTGGGATTCACTTGAGCCCGATAGCGCCAGTATTCTTCTTCAAAATCCTCCGCCCGTCCGGCGATCTGCTCTATCCCGATCCGCTTAACGGCTTTTCGGACGAGTTTGTGGTCGGTGGTCAGTGGCTCATGGAGGGTCAGGCTTTTCATGGCTGAGTAAGAGATGAGGCCGACCTCATCCGGAGGCTGAAGTTGAGTGTCGATGAAGTGCAACGCCGCCTTTCTCGCTTTCTCGATCCCGATCGCGTTGTTGAAAGCGAAATCGAAGAATAAAAGGAATTTCCTCGGCATTAGACCGCGAGGGGGCGGGGCGATGGTTTCTTCGACCTCCGCTGGCGCTTTTTCTTTTTTCTCTGAGGGGAGCGTAAGGACGTGCCTCTCGAACTCTGTAAGCGTCTGTTTTTGGCCTTCATCGTAAACGAGAAAATCATCCTTCGTCAGGTCCAAAACCGGATTCCCTTTTCTATCGGTAACATAGACCTGGATGAGCTTCAGGGTGACCTTGACTTCGTGGTGGAGCTGCGCTTGCTCCTGTTTCGCTTCAGGCGAAGGAGCATCCAGGCTAAGGCAAGGACGCGCCGACGAAAAGAAAAAAGCCAGCATGCCCAAAAAACAAAAAGAAAATGGGAAATTGATTTTCCTATGAGCGGGCTGACTCCTCATCCCTGTCCCCATTTTCCCATCCAACCATCATAAGTTAATATAAAGCAAGACTCGAGCGAAGTCAACGATGAGCCTTCAGTAAGCTCGATGATAATCTTTTGAGCTTTGTCTTCTCGGCTCATTTTAATCGTCCTTTCCTATAAAGAGGAAAAGCTTTTCGTTTTCCCGGTGTCTATAAATATAATACTATAGCTTTGCATCGCCCCGATTTGGTGAGCTCGATTGATGCTACCCAGCTAATCGCATGTTAAAGGACGAAGAGCTAATCCGAAGAATCGCTCAAAAAGACCACCTGGCTTTCAAGACCCTCGTCGAACGCTATCAAGCGTTGGTCCTGAGAACCTGCCGCAGCCTGCTTGATGATGCGGAGAACGCCGAGGACATCGCCCAGGAAGTATTTTTCCAGGTTTATAAGTCGGCCTCGAAGTTCCGCTACGACTCGAGCGTTTCCACCTGGGTTCGGCGGATCGCCATCAACCGCTGCTTGAATTTTAACCGCGATAACCGGAAGTTTCGCTGGTTGACGCGGCTCGAAGAGGCCTCAGAAAATAAGGATCGTTGGAAGAGCGCTTTTCGGGCTTCAGATGAGAACGACCCGGCGTCAGCTTTCCAAGAGGCCGAACAAAAACAGCTCATCAGGGAGGCAATCGCTTCTTTGCCTGAAAAACAGAAAACGGCGCTGATCCTGAACAAACTGGAGGGCTTCTCCTGTGAGGAGATTGCCGAGACCATGAAGACATCAGTTTCAGCCGTGGAGGCATGTCTCCACCGAGCGAGGCTCAATCTCCAAAAAAACTCGCTGCGCGCCTGAAAAAAATTTAGAGCAGCCGCAAGTTTTTAGGGAGCTGGCGTGTCTAAAAAAATGAAACGGAGGCACAGAAGGCATTGAACAGAAAAAAGGCCTGCCGCGAGGTCGAGAGAAACCTGGTCGAGATGGCTGAAAATCATCTGGACAAGAAGACACATCAGAAACTCAGGGAGCACCTGGAGCAGTGCGAGAGATGTGCCAGCCTCTCCCGGAGTTTCTCCCGTGCCTGGCAAGCTGTCTTCTTCAAGGAAGAACCATGCTTTTCCCCTGCGTCTCTGGTCAACTTGATGAGAATGGTGACCGCTTACGATAAGCGTTCTTCTCGGTGGCAGGAGATTTTTTATTCCGCTTGGCGGTTTCTCAGGCCGTCTTTAATAACGGTCTTGCTATTGGCTGGCATCTTTGCAGGGCATCAACTTGGAAAAATCTCGCCAGAAAGAAGTCGCTCTGAGGGCTCCTTCGCCCGCCGTCTTCTGGCTACCCTCGAGGACATCCCCAAAGGCTCGCTGGCTGATTTTTATATCAGCCAGCAAATCCTGGAGAAAGAGAAAAGCAAATGAAACGAAAAATCCTCACTTTCTGGCTTGGTCTGGCGGTCGTGATTAATATCTCCGCCCTGGTCACTTTCGCCTATCACCGCTTTGTCCGGGGGTGGGAAAAACCCGCCCCGCCATCGGTTCTCGCTTCGACCGCCTCATATGAAAATGCGCTGTGTTTGAGCAGCGAACAAAAAACCTGCTTAAAAGACCTCATTGACTCTTATGACACTGAGGTTAAACAGATTTACACTCAGCTCCAGGAAAAAAGAAGGCTTCTTGTCGAAGAGATAAAGAAAGAAACGCTCGACTCGGGCTCAATCGAGAGGTTCATCGAAGAGATCGGCCGGCTTCAGGCAGAAATCCAGAAAAAGGCGGTTCTCCATCTTTTCCAGGAAAAGAAGCTCCTGACCCCGGAGCAGAAAGAGCAGTTTTTCCGGATGCTCGAAAACCATGTCTGCCCGAGAGAACGCGGGCAGGATTCAGACATGGATAAACATCAGGATTGCCTGAATTTCCCATGAGGAGGTCTAAATGAAGTTCTCAAAATCTACGTTAGCGGCTCTCGTCGGGATTGCCCTCATCTTCGCCTTCCCTCTTTTGGCCCAGAAGGAAGGGGCCGCATCCTG
Source organism: uncultured Eubacteriales bacterium (assembly GCA_964445305.1). Taxonomy (GTDB): domain Bacteria; phylum Acidobacteriota; class Aminicenantia; order Aminicenantales; family UBA8522; genus CAYUKK01. The sequence goes on along the minus strand of CAYUKK010000222.1, from coordinate 7,210 downwards.
CGAGAAAGCCTGCGCGATTCCGAATCTGACACCCGAGCAGACGGCCAAAATCCAGAAACTGGCACTTGAGCACCAGAAAGCGCTCCTCGGCCTGCAGACAGTCTTAAAAACCAAGCAGCTTGAGTTTCGCCAGTTGATGATGGAAGGCGCTGAGCAGAAGAAACTCGAAGCCAAAATTGACGAGCTGGCCAAAGCCAGGGCGGACATCCAGAAGAAATGCCTGGCTCATCGGAACGAAATCCGCGGCCTGCTCACCGATGAGCAGAAAAAAGCCTTCGACAAGAAGTGTGTGAACATGGGTTGCGGCGCCGGGTTCGGTCACGGTCACGGAAAGGGCTGGAGAGGGTGCGGGAGTGGCGGCTGCGGCGGCCATGAGATGGGTAACATGGCCAGGCACCGCTGCGGCCAAGAGGGCTCTCAACCTGCCAAAGAGTGTATGAAAAAATAGCCCTCAAACATCAGCGGATAAAAATCGGCGAGAAAAAAGGATAGATAATAAGAATTTGGTTTTCGGCTCTGGTGGCCGATTGAGCCTCTTTGTGACAATTTACCCCCGCGACCATCGTGGGGGAGTATAAATCTCGGGTTGAAGAGATGTCAGGTCAGGTTGGGAATGGCTCATTGAGGGCCAAAAAGCCACAAAAGCCGAAGAGACGCTCAAAAGAGGTCGGAAATTACCCGGACCTCTCCTTTCGGTAAACTGAAGATCACGAAAAGTATTCAGCTCAGGTCTCGGCGGCCATCAGAAGCTGTTGCGAGGCGACCAGAGGCGGAGGAGGCTTCGCTTCGACAAAGGTCAGCTTGAGGTGGTGCATAAGCTCTTTGCCGTGCTCTTTCTCGAAGCGGGACTCATATTCACTCAGGAACTGGTCAAAGTAATGGAAAAACACCCCGTAGAGGACATTGCGTTCGGGATGTCGAGGTCGGTGAATTTCTGCCACAGCAGGGAAGAATATTCAGGAAACAGGCCAGAAGAGTGTGTCCGCTCATTTTCCCCTGGAAATGACTGCCGAAGACAGGTTTAGAAAATATCAGTAGTTCATTTTTATTCGATCATTTATCGAGGGCTAGCAAAACAGAAGTGTTCGGGTCAAAATGATGGCGGATTAAATCGCCATAGGTTAACTCTCGATGTGGCCTGAGAATATAACCTAATTTCGGGTCCTCGGGAAAATCAAGAAATAGCTTATAAGATACATAGCCACGAAGACTGCTATTTTTTAGCTGAAACATCAGAGTATCACCAAAACAATTGCCTGATTGTCCCGAGGCGACGCCAATTATTTTGGCTCCCATTTTATACAATAACGACATGAGAGTATAACCCGAGCTATAAGTCCAGGGTGACGAAATAACAATGAGCTCGGGAGGTCGATAATGATTTTTATATTGGCCGCTCATATATTCGGCGTAGAAAGTCGGACTCATTTGAAGGTATTTTTCCAGCTCGTTTACTCCTCCCGTTATTGACACCGATATAGTTTTAAAATATGGGTCTTCGGCAAAATCATAATCTTCTTTCGTCAAGCCGATTTGTCTCCTCTGGTTAATTTTTTCCAAGGAATCATTTTGGTAATTGGCGAAATAGAGGTCAGAATATTTTTTTATGGAAAAGGAGGTGGCCGTCTTCTTTATCGATTCTTCGGGAAACAGGAAATAGGCGAGAATATTGACCAGGAGGGAATTCCCGCCACTATTTTTTCTTAAATCGATAATTAACTTTTTGGTCTGAGCTTTTTTCATCTCTATGACCATATTGCGGAAAACCTCGGTCGCCGCAGGAATGGCCGCTATCAACCCATCAAAATCATCGGGCGCTTTCGTTTGATAAATCCGGCTATAAACTTTGACGGCCTGAGCTTGAACCCAGGCGACGCCCATCGCTCGGAAGAATTCAAAATTTTCTCGATAGCTGAACATGCCATCAATCCGTAAAAGGCAGGTCTCTTTTTGAGGGTCAAGGAAGGCGTAAACAAAATCGATTTTTTCTGTGGAAGGTAGGATGATTCGGGTGGAAGCCTCAAAGGGGGTTGCAGGCGGTTTTTCTTTTAGGGAAATAGTTAGACTCTTTTTCTCGCCAGTCGCAAGACTAAGACTAACCGGCATGGCCTGGTTAGAATCCCATTCAGGGATGAGGATGCTGAGAAGAGACTGGTCATCCAAAAAGCGACAGAAATAGGTCAATAATTGATATTCATTATCCCAGCCTACCAAGGACTTGAGCCTGTCTAAAAGCCGGCCCACACTGATATTGTTTATAGCGTCGAGTCTGGCGCCGATTAAATCTTTATGGTCAGGAAAATATACTTTTTCTACATAAATGCTTTCTTCAACGATATTCAAACCAAAAGGAAGGCCGGAGCTGCTTTGAGCGGGCCAGGGAGGTAAAAGGAAGGTATGACCGTCCTTAACCGAAGCGACAAACGGAAGAAGCTGGATAAAAAATTCTTTAACGGTCAAACCCTCCTCGGGAATCCTGAGCAGAGTCTCCTGTAGGCGACGATGAAAGGCTATCTTCCCGCCGCCTCTGAGGTAAGGGTCAGGATGACTTTTCTCCAGAATGTCAGCTAACTGTCTAATGTCCTCTATTAACAACTCCTTTTTGAGGCGCGGGGCCGGCTCCTGAGCTAAAAGAAAAAGAGAAAAAAGGCCAAGGAATAGAATGAGGAGAGACAGTTTAAGAAAAAAAGGATAACAAGGCTTAATCTTCCTTAAAAAAGAAACTACCATGGTCACGCACCTCCTCTCTATTTAACTACGAATTTTCAGGGCGACGGGTTCAGGCACCAATATTCTCTTTTCGCGTAGACCAAAACCAGCTCACCTAAAAAGGCCTTGACCTTCTTTTTATTTTATTGTCAATCAACAAATTTGGAGAAGAAGCGAAAAATTTAACCTTCAGACCAAACGATCAGGATGAAGGGAAAGTTCGTTGGGGCGGGGATTTACGAATGAGCGGCCAGGTCCTGGAGACAGATGAGCGAGGGAGCGATTTTTTTTCGCATCTCAATGGCCTTGGCCGCGGCGCTGGCTGAAGGGATGGTGGTGAAGCAAGGCACCCGGTAGGTGAAAGCGACGCGCCGGATTTTCTGGGCATCGCTGATCTCTTGCGTGCCCGAGGGAGTGTTGAAAATCATCTTCACTTTGCCCCGCCGGATATCGTCGAGGATGTTGCGGCGCTCCTTATAGACCTTGCCGATTGTGTCTGCCTTGAAGCCGTGGCGATGGAGATACTGGGCTGTCCCCTCTGTGGCCAGGAAGGAGAAGCCCAGCTGGTCGAGCTTTTCGATAAGGGAAAGGATGCGGGGCTTGTCTTCATCCGGCACGCTGACAAAGACCCGTCCCTGGGCCGGGAGGAAGAAGCCCGCCCCCTCCAGAGCCTTAAGGAAGGCCAGCGAGAACTCGGGGTCGATGCCGATGGATTCGCCCGTGGAGCGCATCTCCGGGCCGAGCACGGGGTCGACCTCGAGAAACTTGTCGAACGAGAAAACAGCTTCCTTGACCGCATAATAGCTGAGCTTTCGGGGGGTCAGACGCATGTCCTTAAGCTTTTCTCCCAGGATCAAGCGAGTGGCGATTTTGGCCAGGGGGACGCCCGTGGCCTTGGAAATAAAGGGCACGGTCCGCGACGCCCGGGGGTTGACCTCGAGGACATAGATTTTTGTCCCCTTGACAGCGAGCTGGACGTTCATCAGCCCGATAACGCCGAGCTCTCTGGCCATGAGCTCAACCTGCCTCTTCACTTCCTCGATGACCCGATCGGCCAGGAAATAAGGCGGGATGACCATTGTCGCGTCACCCGAGTGGACGCCGGCTTCCTGGATGTGCTCGAGGATGCCGCCGATGAAAACGTCCTCGCCGTCAGCCAGGAGGTCGACATCGAGCTCGACAGCGTTATCGATGAACTCGTCGATGAGGAGAGGGAGGTCGCGGAAGTATTCGCGGATAGATTGGACATAGCGGTGGAGAGCCGCCTCATCGTTGATCACTCGCATGGCCCGTCCACCCAGAACGTAGGATGGCCGGACGAGGACAGGATAACCGATGCTGTCGGCAATCTTGAGTGCCTGTCCAGGAGTCCGGGCCAGGCCGTTTCGCGGCCGGATAAGGCCGAGGCGCTTCAAAAAACGGTCAAATTTCTCCCTGTCCTCGGTCTCGTCAATGGCCGCCGAACTCGTCCCGAGAAGACGAACGCCGTTTCGGTCAAGGCCGACCGATATCTTGAGTGGCGTCTGGCCGCCAAACTGGACAATGACGCCTTCGGGCTTTTCTTTGGCGTAGATGGACAGGACATCCTCGAGGGTCAGCGGGTCAAAATAGAGGCGGTCGGAGATGTCGTAATCCGTCGAGACGGTTTCCGGGTTGGAGTTGATCATGATGGTCTTGTATCCGGCATCCCGCAGGGCAAAGACACCGTGGACGCAGCAGTAATCGAACTCGATCCCCTGACCGATGCGATTCGGGCCCGAGCCAAGGATGATGGCCTTCGGACCGCTTAAAGGCGGCACTTCATCCTCTTCCTCGTAAGTCGAGTAGAAATAGGGTGTTTCGGATTCGAACTCGCCAGCGCAGGTGTCGACGACTTTCCAGACTGGCCGGATGCCCTGCTTTTCCCGGAGCTCGCGCACCTGATCTTCCTTAAGGCCAATGAGCTCGCCAATTCGCCTGTCAGAAAAGCCGAGTTCTTTGGCCCGACGAAGCAGCTCGCGGTCGATCGGGTCACTCCTTGAATGGCGGAGCAGTTCCTCGAATTCGACGATCTCCTGGATGTTACGAAGGAAAAAAGGGTCGATGCGGGTGAGCCCATAGATTTCTTCGACCGTCATCCCTTGCCGGAGGGCGTCGGCAATGAGCCAGAGACGGTCCGAGCTCGGCCGGGAAAGCCTCTGCCGGAGGAGCCGGCCGTTCGTTCGGCGTTCGCTGGGCTCCAGGCCCCAGCGGTCGAACTCGAGAGAGCGGATGGCTTTTTGCAGCGCTTCTTTGAAAGTCCGACCGATGGCCATCGTCTCGCCGACCGACTTCATCTGGGTCGTCAGGCCCGGGTCCTCTTCGGGGAACTTTTCAAAGGCGAAGCGAGGCAACTTGACGACGACATAGTCGATAGCCGGTTCGAAGCAGGCCGGCGTCTTCTTGGTGATATCGTTCAGGATTTCATCGAGGGTGTAGCCGACGGCCAGCTTGGCCGCCATCTTGGCGATGGGAAAGCCGGTGGCCTTGGAGGCCAGGGCTGAGGAGCGGGAGACCCGCGGGTTCATCTCGATGACCATCATTCGGCCATCCTCGGGGTTGATGGCAAACTGGATGTTCGAGCCGCCCGTCTCGACGCCGATCTCGCGCATAATGGCGATCGAGGCATCACGCAGGCGCTGGTATTCTTTATCGGTCAACGTCTGGGCGGGCGCCACCGTGATGGAGTCACCTGTATGGACGCCCATGGGGTCGAAGTTCTCGATTGGACAGACAATGACGACATTATCTTTTTTATCGCGCATGACTTCGAGCTCGAATTCCTTCCAGCCAACAATTGATTTTTCGATGAGCACGCGAGAGATGGGGCTTATAGCCAGGCCCAGGGGAACAAAGCGGTAGAAATCCTCCCAGCTGTAAAGGATATTCCCCCCTGTTCCGCCCAAGGTGAAGGAAGGACGGATGACGACGGGAAAGCCAATCCTTTTGACAATCTCGACGGCTTCCTTGAGGTTGGAAGCGTAGCCCGAAACGGGGACTTCGAGTTTTATCTTCTCCATGGCCTGGCGGAAGAGGAGCCTGTCTTCTGCCTTGCGGATGGAAGAAGCCGTAATGCCGATGAGCTGGATGCCGTTGCGCCTCAGCACTCCCTTCGATTCGAGCTCCAGAGCTAAGTTGAGGGCCTTCTGGCCGCCAAGAGTGGCCAGTAAAGCGTCGGGCTTTTCCGCCTCGATGATTCTCTCCAGGTAGGAGGAGGTGAGGGGCTCGAGGTAGGTCCGGTCCGAGAATTCAGGGTCGGTCATGATGGTCGCCGGGTTGGAATTGACGAGGATGAGTCGGTAATTTTCTTCGCGCAGAGCCTTGAGGGCCTGGGTGCCTGAGTAATCAAACTCCGACGCCTGGCCGATGATGATCGGCCCCGACCCGATGATGAGGATGGAGTGGATATCGCTTCGTCGCGGCACTCTTATTTTCCCTTGAACGTTTCGATGAGCTGCTCGAAATCCCGGAAAAGATATCGGGAATCCCTCGGCCCGGGGGAGCTTTCCGGATGGTACTGAACGGAAAAGAGGAACTTGTCCTTCGCCGCCAGACCCTCGGCGGTCATATCGTTGAGGTTAATGTGGGTCAGCCTGGCCAGCCCCTTGAGGGAATCGATGTCGACGGCGAACCCGTGGTTCTGGGTGGTGATTTCGATCGCTCCCGTATCCAGGTTCTTAACCGGATGGTTGGCCCCGTGGTGTCCGAACTTGAGCTTGTAAGTCTTCCCACCGAGCGCCAGAGCGAGGAGTTGATGGCCAAGACAGATGCCGAAAAGAGGCACCCGGCCGACGAGCGATTTGATATTTTCAACTGCGTAAGTGATGGGCTCCGGGTCGCCCGGGCCGTTGGAAAGGAGAACGCCGTCGGGCTTGAGCTTGAGGACTTCCTCAGCCGGAGTCGTCGCCGGGACGACAAGAACCTCTATCCGGCGGTCAACAAGGCACCGCAGGATGTTCTGCTTGATGCCGAAATCGTAAGCCACGACGAAGGCCTTGAACCGGCGGCGCTTCGAATACCCCTGCGGCCAGTTGTAAGACCCCTCCTTCCAGGGGTAAGGCTCCTTGGTCGTGACTTCTTTGACCAAATCGCAACCGACGATAGAAGGTACAGCCTTTACCCGCGAACGAAGCGTCGCCAGGTCGCTTTCCACCGTCGATAGGAGAGCTCGCTGGGCTCCAGCCTGGCGGATGAGCTTGGTCAATTTCCTCGTGTCGATTCCGTGGATGGCCGGGATGCGATGGCGCTTGAGGTAGCTTACGAGGTCTTCTTCGGCTCGCCAGTTGGACGGCGCCGCGGCCATTTCCTTAAGGACGAACCCTTCCACCCATGGCCTTGCCGCTTCCACGTCCTCAGCGTTGCAGCCGGTGTTTCCGATCAGGGGATAGGTCATGGTCACGATCTGACCCTTGTAGGAGGGGTCGGTCAGGATTTCCTGGTAGCCCGTCATCGAGGTGTTGAAGATGATTTCGCCCTGGGCTTC
>CAYUKK010000221.1:0-5185 GCA_964445305.1 uncultured Eubacteriales bacterium | reverse complement strand
TCCGATATGACAATTCTGCGTTTCTCACGAAAAGCAGCCGAATTCTGGACAGAGCTTGGCCAGAAAACCGGTCACCCCGTTCACTGCGGTTGTGATTTATGCCTTTTTGTCATTCAGCCGAAAAAATTGCGTTATAGCCGTCGGACTTTCTTCACAGCTTGGCTCGTGGACAAAATCAAGCTGGACTATCTCATCAGAAATAAAAAAGCCCGAAAAACAAAAGACGGCTGGCGAGCCAGCATTGTTGACTATAATGCAGCGCCGTTCAAAAAAAAGCTCAAAGAAATTCTCTCTGACGTTTTTGATATAACCCGCGATGACAATTTGATTGATTTAGGTGGCGCGCGGCAAGACCTCTTCAGTTACATAAAGCGGTCCTCTGCGCTGAAGTTCATTCGCCTAAAAGACGATCTCTTTTTCAGACGATGGTCATCAAAAGAAAACTCCCGCTGGAAGACGTGGACAAAGAACCGGCAAGATATGCGGCTTTGTCAGCGGGCTGTCGATTTCATCCGGTCCCGGCCAGGACAGCAAGCCACAAAGCGCGAGCTCGAGCGGCATTTCTCAAACAAGAGAAAAGCCGATCTTGAACGGGCCTTTGAATGGCTTTGGTTTTATCCGAACCTGAAACAGCAGAAAAAGGGCAAGTCGCTAATTTATTACTGGCAGCGTCCCTGAGCGATGAAAACCCATGCAAAAAAAATTGACGGGATTTTTGACGTCCTTGAACGGGAAAACCTCGGAAAACTGAAGAAAACCTAAGACACTTTTCTCGGGGAAAAGCCATTTTCCAGGCGGGATTTTTAGGATTCGAAGTCCTTCGCTCTATCCAGCTGAGCTACGGGCGCGCCGGACTATTATCATAGCTTAGGCTTGAAATCGTGTAAACTTCAGGAACGGACTTACAACCTGGCCATGAGCAGAGTGGCCGGGTCCAAAGAAATCCCGAGCTCACCAGCCGGAGGATAATCCATGTCCTTGACAACGTGGAGCCAAACTCGGCGGTCATGGTACCGGAGCGTGACCAGAATATCTATGGCCTCCAGGTAACGCTCAAGCTCGCGCGGCCGGCCACGCTCATCAAAGAGGGGTTCCTCCCCTCTGAGCGAAGCGCTGATCCAGACCTCCTTACGCATTCGCCAAGCAAAATCCTTGAACTTTTGGAGGTCCTGCGCTGGTGAATCGATGAAGTTATACCCATCGACGATGACTGTTTCGACTCCCGGTTTCCCATGGACCATCATCGCTTCCAGGCTCGGCAAGACGTGGTCGGTCCTCATCCCCTCCTGGCTGAAGTTCATGACAACTCTGTGCTTGACGACCTCCTCATAGATATCGCGGTCGAATTCTAAGCCCAAGCTCCTGGCGAGCTCCTGGTATATATCCTCATACCAGGTCAGAATATAATCTACACGGCTGGCGTAAGAAACGTGGATAATGGCTTTTTGTTGAAGGAGCCTGTCGATGGCCAGCTGGACGAGGCAAGCTGTCTTCCCGACGCCCTTGGGCGCGGCGACAACCCCCAACTTACCTGCGGCCGTCATGCCGTGGACAGAAGCCTCAAACGTTCGGAGAGGACTTTTCTTGATGAGCTCTTCTCGGATCATCGCTCTGGACTCCTTTGGCCTTGGGCGATAAGTCTCTCGGCCATAAAAGTGGGCACCCTGTCATATTTCAAGAATTCCATGGTGAATTCACCCTTGCCCTGAGTTATGGACCTGAGGATAGTTGAGTAACCGAACATCTCACTGAGCGGGACCTCGGCTTCGACCCGAATGAACATTCCATCCTCCGCCGAGCTGACGATCGTTCCCCGCCGTTTGTTGATACTAGCCAGGATGGGACCAGCGAATTCGGCGGGCCCTTCGACCGAAACTTTCATGATCGGCTCGAGAATGAGGGGAGCCGCTTTTTCATAGGCTTGCCAGAAAGCTCCCTGGGCGGCTGCCTGGAAGGCGAGGTCCGATGAATCCACAGGGTGGAACTGGCCATCTGTCAGGACGACCCTGACTCCGACGACAGGAAATCCGAGGAGCCTGCCCTTCTTGAGCGCGGCCTGGAAACCCTTGTCGCAGGCGGGGATGTACTCTCGCGGAATGCGGCCGCCTTTGACGGCGTTAACAAACTCGTAAACTTTTTCGGTCAGGGGCTCTAACCTGCCGATAACCCGTCCAAATTGGCCCGCCCCGCCTGTTTGTTTCTTGTGGACATAATCAAAATCCGCCCGCCGGGAGATGGATTCCCGGTAGGCGACTTGGGGCTGGCCTGTTTCCAGGATGACCTGATATTCCCTTTTCATTCGCTCGATGTAGACATCTAAATGAAGCTCGCCCATGCCCTGGATGATGGTCTGTTTTGATTCGGGGTCGATGAAGGAACGGAAAGTCGGGTCTTCCTTAGTAAAACGTTGAAGAGCTTTAGCCAGATTGTGAGAGCTCTTGGTATCCGAAGGAAAAATAGCCAGGGAAATCACAGGCTCAGGCACATGGATGTTGGACATGAGGACGGGGTGGCCTGGCTTTGAAAAAGTATCGCCGGACTGGCATTCGACGCCGAAAAGAGCGGCGATATCTCCGGCTTGCGCCTCCTCGATATCCTCCATGCTATCCGCATGCATCTTGACCAGCCGGCCGACGCGAAACATGCGAAGGGCGCGTGGATTATAGAGCTCATCTCCTCGCCTTATTCTTCCCTGATAGACGCGGAGGTGAGTCAGCTGGCCGAAAGGTCCGTCCTCAAGCTTGAAAGCAAAGGCGACAGGGTCAGCCTTGGCGTCGGCCACGAGTTGGATTCGCCGATCGGGCTCATGAGCAGAATAGGCCCAGTGGACCACCTCGCCGGGATGGGGAAGAAAACGGACAACAGCGTCGAGAAGAGGCTGGATGCCCTTGTTCTTATAAGCCGAGCCCATCAAGACAGGAGTAATGCTCTGGCTGATGGTTCCCTTCCGGACGGCCTCGATGAGGAGGCTTTCAGGCTCGTGGCCGGCCAAAAGGGCTTCCGTCAGTTCATCGGAATAAAGGGAAATGGCATCGACCATCGCCTCGTGCCATCGCTGGGCGTCAAGCTGGAGGCTGGCTGGGATGGCTTCTCTTCGGATGATTTCTCCCTGGGGACCGTCAAAGTAGACGGCCTCCATGGAGATGAGGTCAATGATTCCTCGCAGCTCATCTTCCAAGCCGATGGGAATCTGAAGCAGCACAGCTTTCCGACCAAGCTTCTCCTCTATTTGAGCCCTCACCTTGAACGGGTCAGCCCCCACCCTATCCAGCTTATTGATAAAAGCCAGGCAAGGGACCTGGTAGCGTTTGAGCTGGCGGTCGACAGTGGCCGTCTGGGACTGAACGCCACCGACAGAACAGAGAACAAGGATGGCACCGTCGAGGACGCGGAGGGCGCGCTCGACCTCGATGGTAAAATCCACATGGCCTGGGGTGTCAATGATGTTGATTCTATGGTCAAGCCAGGAGACGTTGGTTGCGGCAGAAGAAATGGTAATGCCGCGTTCTTTCTCCAGTTCCATCGAGTCCATGGTCGCGCCGACCCCGTCCTTGCCCTTGACCTCGTGCATCCGGTGGATGCGCTTGCAGTAGAAAAGAATCCTCTCCGTGAGCGTCGTCTTTCCCGAATCGATGTGGGCGCTGATACCGATGTTGCGCCAGCGGGTAACGTCCTGGGCCATTTTCTTATTATTCCTGTAATTCCTCTATGAATACTGTATTTTCTATGAACGCTATATTATAGCTTGCGCCTGCCGTTTTTCCTAATCGCAGGTGTTCCAGAATTTGCCCATCGTCATGCTCATCGTCCCATAGGGCTTCATTTTTGAATGGACAGGTTGGCTTATCCGAGGAGAATGGCGGCTATTCGATGACGGGCTTGACCACGATGGCGTTTAAACGTCCCAGCTCGCGCTCGAGCCGCTCATACGTTTCTTGCCCCTGGTAAATGCCGATGATCGACCCTCCCGAACCAGCGAATTTGGCCGAGGCCCCGCAGCGGCGAGCCATCTGGACCAGCTCCCAATTGCCCTGGCTGATGCTCATGATTTGGGCGCGCAGGTTGAAGTTCTCGTCCATGAGGGATGGCCATCGGCTGAAATCGCCGCTCAAGAACGACTTCCTGCCCTCGGCGGCTATTTCGGCCAACCGGCTGATAACAGTTAGAGTGGAGGGGTCTTTTTTCTCAAAGGCCTGCCGGATGCTGTCGAGGGCGTGGCCAGAAACCTTGCTTAGATTTGGCTTGTAAGCGAGGTAGAGGGGCGGAAGGAGTCGCCAGTTGAGACGCTCATAAAGCCCGTAGCCTCTTTCCTCGATGGAGTGACGATCAAGGTCCATATAGACGCAACCCTCGTAGACCTGGACGACCCTGTCCATGAACCCGGCCGTGATACCGAGCTCCTCACGCTCAGCCCGGAGGGCCAGCGACGGCTGGACCTCGAGAGGAATCGATACCTCATAGAAATTCATCAGCGCTCGCAACGTGGCCACGATAATGGCGCTCGACCCCCCCAGGCCAACCTGACGGGGAATTGTTGATTCATACCAGACGACGAAATTCTTGTCCTTCAGGGGAAGATTCTGGCTATGGCAGAAGTCAAGAAAAACTTTGATGGCCGCCTTGAGCAAAGGCCGTCCGCCGTGATAGCCATAAAGATGGATTTTCTCGAGGAGGTCCGTCCGGCTACGATAGACTTCGAGGTCCTCCTCGGCACCGCAGATTTTGACATCTCGTGATTCTTCTATCCACACTCGGGCGGAAAAATTCTTTATGGTGATGGCGATGGCCTTGCCAAAATAGCCATCCGAAGGGTTGCCGAGCAACCCCGCCCGGGCGTAGGCTTGAGCTTCAATCCTCACCGCTTTTCCCTCCACTCTTTTCCGTGCCCCTTATTATCCTCTACCCTCTCGTCCTTTTCAATGATAAGATGACTTCTCAAGAATGCGGCGGTAAGGTCATTTTCCCGCCCTTTTTATGTATCTTCTTTATTATCAAAAAGATAGCATCGTCGACCGTCGTGAGACCCAAAATTGCCAATAGAGAATTATCAGCAAGCGAAAGTGCTTCATCTTGTAACAAATTATCACGATAGCGAATGCACCCGAGGGGTGGTGTGGTTCGGGGGCCCCCCGCCGACCCGAGCGTTTGATGCCACCCATCTTCTTGACTGATTATAAACAAGATA
>CAYUKK010000220.1:0-12657 GCA_964445305.1 uncultured Eubacteriales bacterium | reverse complement strand
TCCTTCCCCCCGCCAGCCATCGGGCATCATGGTCAAGGACGAAGTGTGCAATACCTATCTGCCGCAGGAAGACGCTCTTCAGGAAAAGCTCAACGGAAAGGACTATTTTTTCTGCTCGGAGGCCTGCCGGAAAAAATTCCTCGCCGCAAGAAAAAACCACAGGAATGATATTTCTGATTAGGACCAAGCAATCCGGAAATCAGAAAATTCCGCTTTATATTCCTCCCATGTGACAGCGACGTTGTCGACGCGGGCACCCGGCGGTCCCTCCCTGAGGCGGGCGAGGAGGGCCTGGATTCCTTCCTCTTCCCCTTCAGCAACCACCTCGACTCGGCCATCCCATAGATTCTTGACCCACCCGGTCAGCCCCAAGCTCAAAGCCCAGCGGCGGGTATAATCGCGAAAAAAAACTCCCTGCACGCGGCCAGAAACGAAAACATGAACTCTTGCTTTCATTCGAACCTATTGTATGTTAGCATATTTTTTCAATGGCGCAAAGAAAGGATAGCTCTTCCAAAATGGCCCGTCTAAAGCCCCCGCCAACCAAGGTTCTTCTCTCTATCGCCGGCTACGACCCTTCCTCCGGTGCTGGCCTTCTTCTGGACTTGGCGGTATTCCGTAAGGTAGGGTTTGGGGGAGCGGGAGTCCTGACAGCGGTCACGGCTCAAAACACGAGACGGGTCCATTCCTTCTATGCCCCGCCGCCCCGGTTCCTCCTCCTCCAGTACCAGATTCTCCGCCGCGATTTTTCATTCGCTGGCATCAAGACCGGGATGCTTGGTTATCGTAAGAACATCCCCATCGTCAGTCGAATCTTGACGTCGCACCGGCGGATTCCCATTGTCATCGACCCTGTTTTTCAGGCCAGCTCTGGCCTCTGGCTCCTGGAAAAAGGCGCCATCCCTTTCTTCCTTGCCCATCTAAAAGGAAAAATTTCTGTGCTCACGCCCAACCTCAGGGAAGCTTCTCTAATGACTGGCCAGGAAGTCCGTAGCCCTGCTGACATGAAAGAAGCGGCCCGGAAAATTGTTGACCTTGTCGAAGCGCCGTGCTTCATCAAAGGAGGCCATCTCCGCCGGGGAGCGACCGACCTTCTTTATGACGGCAAGCGTTTCTATTTCTTTGAAAAAGCGAGAATCAGAAAGGACGTCCACGGGACGGGGTGCTTTCTTTCGGCCAGCCTTCTCTGCTTCTTGGTGAAAGGCTATCCTTTGCCCAAGGCCTGTGAACTCGCTTCGGCTTTTACCCACGCCGCCATCCAGAAAGCTTCCCCCCTCGGCCAAGGAAAGGCTGTGTTTTCTTCCCTACTTTAAATCTGTCTCGGGCGGCTTATTGCTTGGCGGCTTTTGGCCGGAAATGAAGGATAGCTGAAGCATTCGCCTCGATATCCTCAGGAGCAAACAACATAGGGTAATATTCGCCTCGAACCCAGAGGGGAATCTGGTCAGCATAACGGTGGCTGAGGAAATGACCGCTCTGGCCGGAGGAAAGAACCCAGACGGATTTTCGAAAATCGGCCAGGTCGATAACCTGGCGGTAGGAGGCACCGTGGGAAGTGGCGAAATTTCCGTCGATACCATGACCGAACGAAGCCCGAATGGTGAAAATATCGCCGTCCAGAGGATAAGGACCGCGGTTAAAAAAACGGAAGAGGAAAACCCGACCGAGGGCGTGAAAAAAGCGGATGGCGTGTAAACGAGCCCAGTCCCACTTTTCCGGCGACCCCTGCTTTTTCTCCAGCCATTCAACCGCCCTCTTCAAACTCACGGCGAAGATATCGTCTCGCTCTTCGCGCCGGCTTGTCTTCGTGTTGTCATACCAGGCCATGTCCGGCTTGGTTAACAAGCGAAAGAGACCGGCCTCTTTGCGTCTGAAAAAACGCCGAAAGTTGCGGACATCTTCGCCCAGCTCATCCCCAAAAACTTCTTCATACAGAATATCCATAAAGGCGGAGAAAAGAGCGGCTTCTGGCCCGGACTTCATCTCGCCGTTCCACCCTGCAAGAAGAGCTTGAGCTTGCCGGGCTTTGGCCTCATCTGGCTGAAGCCGCCGCAGGTAGGGCAAGAAAAACTCAGCTTGCTTGGAAACAACATCGTTCTGGATGCGGCAGAAGGATTCGACCGAGTGCCGGTCATGGCTGAGAATCAATTCTTCAATCCGCTTAGCTCGAAAGGGAAGGTCAAAGTCGCAACTGACGTAGTAGGGAAAATCCTCGGGCACGATTTTGTGATTGGCCGTGACGATGTAACCCGGGGCCGGGTTGAGAATGTTTGGCTTCTCTTCTTCGGCCAGGAAACCCTGCCACTGATTTTCAGCTCTCCAAGCTGGCACGGGAAAGAGAGCCGCTGTTTTTTTGCGTACAGGAATCCTCCCGCTAAGGTAATAGCCGATATTCCCCTGGACATCGGCATAGACAAAATTTTGAGAGGGCGTATCCCAGAGTTTAAGAGCCTCGCCGAATTCTGACCAATTTCTCGCCTTGTTGAGGCAATAAAGAGCTTCAAAAACCCTTCCACCATCATGGACAGTCCAGCGCAAGGACAAAGGGACTCCTTTTACCCCCGCCGCCTCGGTGAGAACGGGACCGCGGCTCGTCCAGAGGACCTCCAGGCTGACCGGATTTTTCTCCCCCCGCACCCGAATCTCCTCTTCTGTCTTGCGCAGAGGCTTCCAGCCGTCTGGATCCAGGTAGGCATCCCCGACATCGTTTATCTTTTCCACATAAACATCCTGGACATCCGCTCCTGAATTGGTGACTCCCCAGGCGATAAAGGCGTTATGCCCGATGACTATCAGGGGAACACCCGGGAAGGTGACGCCAGTTGCGTTGAAACCAGGTGAGTGGATGTGGAGTTGATACCAGATGGAAGGGAGGGTTATTTCCAGATGAGGGTCGTTAGCCAGGAGCGGTGCGCCCGATTGAGTCCGGCTGCCGGCAACAACCCAATTGTTGCTTGCACCAGAGACTGACGATATGGAAAGCCAAGACAGGGAGGCGGTAGAGATTTCGTCCGAAAGAACCAGGCCGATGTCCTTCTCGAGGATCTCGAGGGCCCGCTCCAGTCCAACTTTTTCAGCCACCCGGGCCCTCATCAATTCACTTGCGTAATCCGTGCACAGGACCAAGGCCATCACCTGTTTGATGGCCAGAGAATCCAGCGCCCGCCACGGTTCTGGACGGAAGCGAAGGAGGACAAATTCGGGTGGCCAGTTGAGCTTACGGTCAGCTATCCAGGCATTCACTCCCCGACTATAGGAATCCAGCGCTTCCTTCAAGGTGGGGTTTAAGCTTTCATAATCTTTGAGGACCGCCTGGGGGAGACCAAGGTTACGAAGGAGCTTGTCCTGCTCGAGTGTTGCCTTCCCGAAAATTTCAGACAGCCGGCCCGAGCCAGCTCGTCGCAGGACGTCCATCTGCCACATCCTTTCCTGAGCATGGAGATAGCCCACAGCGCTGAAGAGGTCGTTGTCGGTCGAAGCAAAGATGTGGGGTACTCCCCAGGCATCCCGGACGACACGGACCGGTGCCGTTAGCCCTTCGAGCACAATTTCACCCTTTTCTTTGGGCAAAGAAGACCTGAATTGAAAAACAAGGAATAAAAAAACGCCACCAAAGAAAAAGGTCAAGCTTATGGCCACCGCCCCAACGATTTTTCTCATTTCCCCATCACCCCCTCCCCCGCCCCTCTCTCGAGACTGATGATGTCATCCGCTCGCCCCAGGATCTCGGGCGAGAATTCAACGCCCTGCTTCTTGGCTGCAGCGAGGTTAAGATGAAGCCTGACCTTGCTCATGGTCTGGATAGGAATCTGGCTGGGGTTCTCCCCATTCATGATCCGGACGGCCATCTTGCCCGCTTCGTAGCCCATCTCGTAGAAATCCCAGCCCATAGCCGCACAAGCGCCCAGCCGGGTGAAAAGGGGTGAACCCCCAAAAAGAGGAATCCCGTTGTCCTCGGCCAGCCGGCCGATGGATTCGAAGGAAGCATTGATCGTGTTGTCCGAAATAGGGAAGAGCACATCGATGTTCTTGCTGAGGAGCATCTGGGCAGAAAAGAGAACCTCATTGACGTTGGCGACGGGAACAGCGACGATTTCAAGCCCCAACTCCTCAGCCGCATCCCTCGCCAGCTGAAGATAGAACTCCGAGTTGAGCTCAGAAGGCGTCCAGAGAGTGCCAACTCGCTTAGTTCGGGGGAGGACTTCCTGGATGAAGGCCAGAATTTGCTTTATCGGACCCGTGGAGGCCACCCCAGTTACGTTGGGGAGATGATTGCCGGAGGTTCGTCCAACTCCGAGGAGTTGGGGGTTGGCGACCGAAGCAAAAAGAATCTTGCTTTTCGGCGCCGCCATCAGGGCTGCCTGGAGGCACTGGGTGGAGAGAGCGACAATGAGGTCGGTCTGACGAGCCGCAAATTCCCGCGCCATCCGCTGGGCTTCGACGACATCGCCTTCGGCGTTTCGGAACGTTAATCGGACATTGACACTATCGTGAAGCCCGTTATCGGCTAAGGCCTGGAGAAAGCCTCTCCGCGCCTCGTTGAGGGTTGGGGCGTCGATGATTTGAAAAACGGCGATGGTATAAAGATGCTCCGCTTGTTTTTGGCAAGCGGTAGCCGCAAGAAAGACGGCAACCAGGGCGAGGCCGAGCCTTTTCATCGTCTCAGTCCGCAAAACCCTCCTTAAAATGATATTCAAAAATAGAAGTTAGGGCAACAAAAAAGTCTGGTTGGTTACGCGGGCCTGTTGCCGCCACTGGCGATGAGGATGGTTTGGCAACCCCAGAACCGTTCCTTTTCGGTTAACAGTCCAGCCAGGGCGAGCGCTCCCGCCCCCTCGATAACCTGATGATGGCTTTCCCAGAGCAAAGACATGGCCAGAGCGATAGACTCCTCTTCAACAAGGATAATTCCGTCGAGAAGCTGCTGGCAAAGCGGAAAGGTGATGGAGCCGGGCTCAATCCCCCCTGCTACGGCATCAGCGATCGTGCTGCGCTCCTCAATTTCGACGATCTTTCCCGCCTGGAGCGAAGCGGCCATGAATGCCGAGTGCCGGGGTTCAACGCCGAAAACCTGGACGCCGGGACAAAGAGCCTTAAGATAGCCGGCGATTCCTGCGGCCAGCCCGCCACCACCAACCGGGATGAGGACCCTTTCCACCTCGCCCAGCTCCTCGACGAGTTCGAGCCCGATGGTCCCCTGGCCCAAGATGACTTCTGGGTCGCTATAAGGAGAAACGAAAACCTTGTTTTCCCGAATAGCCAGCTCTCGGGCAAAAAGCTCAGCTTTCTCGCAGGATTGGCCATACTCAAGAAGTGTCACCGCGAAGCCCTGAAGACGTTTCTTCTTCCAGCTCGACACCCCGGCGGGAAGGACGAGCGTCAGGCGAAGCCTCTCCTTTTCCGCCGCCAGGCTGAGACCAAGGCCGTGGTTTCCCGTGGAAGCGGAAACAACTCCTCGCTTCCTTTCTTGAGCCGTGAGAGTCCGCAGCTTGTTCAAGGCTCCCCTGAATTTAAACGAACCCGAAAATTGCCTGTTTTCCCATTTGACATAAACACGGGCATCGCTGAGCTCGCTCAAGGCCTGAGAAAATTCGAGGGGAGTTCGAAGGATATCGGGCTGGATGCGCTCGTATGCCTGGCGGACGCCTGTTTTAAAATCGAGCAAGAGCGTTTTCCTCCGGCGATAAGAAAAGTTCGCCCATAGTTTATCCCTTTCTTCTCCAATTTGCACGAGCCTCAGGACCTGCCAGCTAACGAAGCTTGCTCCAACCCCTCTTTCCCCTTTGCGGAGACGCCGACCAGCTTAGCTTTTATTCACCCCGATGGTTTACCCTGTCGGCGGCTCCCCCTCCATGTCTGTTTCATGAGATCAAGGATTCTGACTGAAAACAAGATGGCGGCGATTTGGCAAAAAGCAGGCTTTCCCTTAGAATAATAGCGTAAGCTTATGGCTCGATATTACATTGGCACAGCCGGCTGGAGTTACGAAGACTGGAAAGGAATCGTCTATCCCCAAGAGAAGGAGGTAGGCTTCCATCCGCTTGCCTATCTCGCTCGCTACATGAATATCGTCGAGGTCAACAGCACCTTTTACCGATTGCCGGCTCTGTCCATGTCTCTTTTCTGGCTCAAACGGGTGGCTGCATATCCCGATTTCCTCTTCACCGTCAAAGTCCACCAGGTTTTTACGCACGACCGGGAGAATTTCAGCCAGAAAGACGTCGACGAGTTCAAGCTGGGCATCGAACCCCTCCGGGCCAAAGGCCGGCTGGCTTGCTTGCTTTTCCAGTTTCCCTGGTCCTTTGTTCACACTTCGGCCAACCTCGACTACCTGGCTCGCCTCCTCCAGCTTTTCTACGGGTTGCCGATGGCCGTCGAAGTCCGTCATTCGAGCTGGGACCAAGACGATTTCTACCAACTCCTCGCCTTTTATCGCGTATCCTACTGCAACATAGATCAGCCAGTGATCGGAAGCTCCATCAAGCCGAGCGCCATCGCCACCATCCCCGAATTCGCTTATGTCCGTTTCCATGGCCGAAATTACAAGAACTGGTTCCGTGAAGGCGCAGGCCGAGACGAGAGGTACAATTATCTTTACACCAAGGAAGAACTGGAAGAATGGATCGAGCGCATCAAAAACCTGGGGGAGAAGGCGAGTCAAGTCTACGTCATCACCAACAATCATTACCGCGGCCAAGCCATGGCCAACGCTCTCCAGATTCGAAACATGCTCACGGGCGAAAAGCTCGACATCCCGCCGCTCCTCCTGCGCCACTATCCTCTCCTTCGCGGAATCGCGCTGAAGCTCAGCCGCGAGCAGCTTGACCTCTTCGGCAAGGAAAAATAGGTCGAACAAAACGGAGTGTCCGCATGTGGTGGGAAAACGAATTTCTAAAGGTTCGGCACAACGAGCTCCACATCGATGGCCAGCCCGCAACAAGCCTGGCCGAGAGGTTCGGAACGCCTCTCCTTGTTTACAGCCGGAAACGTATCCTGGCTAATTACCAAAGGCTCGAGCACGCCTTCGCCGGTCTCGGGGCTAAAGAATTAAGAATTTGCTACGCCATGAAGGCCAACCCTCATCCTGAAATCCTCAAATTATTGCGGCGCCGGGGAGCGTGGATTGATGCGGTTTCGCCCGGAGAAGTGGAGGCGGCACGGCGAGCTGGCTTCCCTTCGCACCGCATCCTCTTCACCGGAACGTCGTTGAGTCATGAGGACATACGCCGCGTGTTTGAGGTGGATGGAGTTACTGTGACGATCGATGCCCTCGAGCAGCTGGAGTTGATGGGAGAAGTGAGGGAAAGATTTTGCCCTAAGAAGCGGCTCAACGTCGCGGTCCGCTGGAACCCCGGCCTCGGCCGCGGCTTTAACCCCGCTGTCGTTACTGCCGGAAAAAGAGCTCCCAACGGGACACCCATCAAATTTGGCGTTGAGGAGAAAAGAGTTGTCGCTACATTCCGAAAGGCTATTTCCCTGGGCTTCCATCCTGTGGGCTTGCATCAGCATCTCGGCTCGGGCTGGGTGGAAAGGGATTATCCTGTCGTCAGAAAGGCTGTTGAGAAGATGGTGCGCGTGGCGCTCCGCCTTGAAAGAGCAGGCTATGGCCTCAAGTGGCTGGATTTCGGGGGCGGGTTTGGTCCCCGCTACAAACAAGACCAACGCCTTTTTCCCCTTGAAAGATACGCGACGGTGATCTGCCGCCTCGTCACCGAATCAAGGCTCTCCATCCAGGCGGTGGCCGTAGAGCCGGGTAAATTTCTCGTTGCTGATGCTGGTGTTCTCCTCCTCCGCGTCGAGTATTTAAAGGAAAGCTACGGCCAGCTTTTTGCCTGCGTCAACGGCGGCACCTTCACCAGCCTGCCTCGCCTGGTCATCTATGCCCAGGCTCATCACGAAATTGTCAACAGCTCAAAGGTCAGGGGGAGAAAAAGGCCCATCACCGTGGCGGGTAACCTCTGCGAGACGGGCGATGTTTTCGCCAAGCAAAGGCCGCTCCCTCTGCCACGAAGGGGAGATATCCTGGCTGTCCTTTGTGCTGGAGCCTATGGCCGGAGCATGGCCTCAACCTTCAATTTAAGGGACATGCCTCGAGAAATTGTCCTCTAATCTCTTCATTTTTTTCGTTCATCCCGCCCCAGCTCTCCAGATCCTCTCTCTAAGTTCTCGAGAACTATCCTGAAGATGGAGAAAGATTCCCCAGCACATCGTTCAAGGCGGCCTTGAGGTCGGGAAAAAGAAAATCAAACCCGGCCCGAAGAAGAGCACGAGGAAACGCTTTCTGGCTGGCGAGGAGGGTTTCCCGCGCCATCTCGCCCAGGAAGAGATGAAGAAGAGGAGCGGGTGCTGGAAACCACCAGGGCCTTTTCATAGCCCGACCAAGGAGGCGGGCCAGTTCCTTGTTCCTGACCGGAACGGGCGACGTCAAGTTGAAGACACCTGCTTTGTCTTCATGTCTTATGAGGAAAAGAATAGCCCGGATTTCGTCTCGCCCATGAACCCAGGAGACCCATTGCCGGCCTCGGCCCAGGGGTCCTCCGATAAAGAAACGGAAAGGAAAAATCAGGCGGGGAAAGACACCTCCATCTCTTCCGAGGACAAGGCCTGAACGGATAATGACGCGGCGAACGCCCAAGTCCTCGACTGGCCGGGTGGATTCTTCCCACTCACGGACAAGTCCGGCCAAGAAGCCCTTTCCTGGAGGCGAAGCTTCGTCGAGCTCTTCCTCTCCGCGAGAGCCATAATAGCCAACAGCTGAAGCCTGGATGAGGACCCTGGGTTTCGGGCTGGCCTGCTTGATCGCCTCGCTTATCGCCCGCCCAGCCTGGACTCGGCTGTTAAGGAGGCGAGCTTTCTTGTCGGCCGTCCAGCGGCCCTGACCGATATTCTCACCAGCCAGGTTGACGATGGCCAGCGTCTGAGAAACGAGCTCAACCCAGCCACGCGGACTCCGCCCATCCCACTCGACCGCCCTTATCTGTTCCCCCAGGAGCGCCAGAGCTTTGTGTTGATTCCGGGTGAGGACGGCCACTCCATATCCTTCCTTCCCAAGACGGGCAACCAGCGCTCGGCCGATGAAGCCGGTCGCTCCCGTCACCAGGATGAGATTTTGGTTCATCGATTCTTCCTCCTGACCGCCGTCCATTCTACAAACGGAAACGATTGGAGTAAACAAAACTTTCCAGCGGCAGGCGGGCCGGCCGCTTTTTCTCCCATTCGACCTGCTTTTCTGATAGAACCGGGTTAATACCTTCCGCTTTGCGGCCAACGATGATCAGGGTAATTATCTGGAAATCCTCGGGGATGCCCAGGATCTCCCTTGTCTTCTTGGGGCTGAAGCCGGCGATGGGGTGAGCAACAAGACCGAGCTCGGTCGCCCGCAGGATGAGGAAAGCCACAGCCAGCCCGCAGTCAAACAGGTGGTATTCTCGGTCCTTGATGATGCAGTCATCCTCCCTGCGACTGAACACGGCAATCATCAAAGAAGCTTGCCGAGCCCATTCGTTCCCGGCTGATAACGCCCCATGCATGAGCTCCAGCACAGTCGGGTCCGACACAAAAACGAAACGGGCCGGCTGATTGTTGTAGCAGGATGGCGCCAGCTGGGCGGCTTTAGCCAATTCGGCCATCACTTCCTCGGTGATCTCGGCTGGAGCTAAAGAACGATAGGCGCGCCGTCTGTCGATAGCCTCCTTAACGTCCATGGCTACCTCCTCGGTAAAATTTATTATTCCTATAGAATAGATAGATATAATAAATTTTGGGCCGCCGCCTCATCCGTTTCTCCTGTCTTCGACAAAACTTTTCGGACACAAGCTCTGGCCAAGGAACCAGCATAAGCATTCACGCGGTCCAAGAACGTTGCTGCTGCCCTTGGCTGCGCCAACTCAAAGAACGAGCCCCACCGAGAAGCTGATGCCACCCTCCGCGGGCTTCAAGGCAATAGCTTGTGTCCATCAGAGAGGTTGTCGGCGATAAGATTTTTCTCGGCCCTGAAAATCAGGCTCATCAGGAAAAGCTCGTGGAGATCGCTCAGCTTGAGGCACCTCATCGCCGAAGGAACGCCCGTTCAATCGCTCCCTGCTTCTTGCCTCTTTTTCGCCTTGAGATAGTGAATGTAGGGCTCGAGGTTCTCGTTGGGGCTGGTCAGGCCGTCGTAAAAAAGATGAATAACGGGGATGCCAAAATTTTCTTCAACCCAGCGGAAAAGAGCGCTGCTGACTACGCCGGGGCAGCAAAAGAGTGGGTTGATATGGACGAAAGCATCAGGCTTGATATGCTGGAGATAATAAAAAATCTTGAGAGCGTTCTGGGCTGTCTCCCCATCGAGCTCGGGCGGAATGCCGAGTTGACGGATCGACTGCAGATGCCGTGCGGTAAGAAGGGGCTGGATGCGGCCAAGGACATGGCTGGCCAGCTTGCGGAATTTCCGATCATGGAAGCGGACAAACGCGTCAAGGCTCTTGGCCTCGGCCAGAGCAGGAAAAGCTCTTTCCCGCCACGATTTTTCCATCTTATTCAGGAAGCCGAAGTAGCTGATATCAACGAAGGAGGCAGGCAGAGCTTCGCCGCCCGCTTTTTCGATGGCCTCTTCGACACCCTGGTTGAATGTCTTGTTGCAAATGACATACAGGTCACCGAGGATAGCCAGGAGCGGTCTCTTGCCGTCTGTGGAGCGCTCGACCTCAACGGCGGCGAATTCCCTGACCACTTCCTCGAACGCCCCGATGAGGCTCTCTTTCTCCAGAATGGCCCGACTCAACCGCGTCAAAGCTCTTTTCTTCACCTTCTCCGCCTCGCCAGGCCGGACTTCGTAGGGGCGAATCTTGGCCGTCATCTGATGAATGAGGCTGGCCATGATGTAAGTTTTGAGGAGCAAGAAGTTGAGCGGCAGCGGGAACTGCTGACGAGCTACACCGGTCGTAAAGATTTTGAGCTCTTCGAGATTGGCCCTCTTCAAGGCGGACTGGATGGCCAGGGGAATCTGGGGAAAGTTGCAGCTGAGGAAGGAGGTGGGGATGATGGCCGCTGTTTGGGCTGGCCTGAGATTGTATTTTTCGACCGTGGAGACGATGCTCCCGACAAGAGCCGCCACCGGAACGCACTCGCCACCGTTGACCAGCCGCAGCCCCTGGACGATCGAGGACGGGGATTCTTCAGCGACAACTGCTTCGTAGCCAAAACGGTTGAGAGCAGCCCTGGCCAGTTCGGTAGCGGTGTCGTCAAGATGCGGCACGATCCATATCCTGTCCTTTTTCAACGGCAGATATCCGGCTGTCTGGACTGGCTCTGCCTCTCCCCTCCCCCAGTTCCGGAAAGACTCGAGGGCCGCCTCGATGCGCGTCCGATAGCCCACATCGGAGCTGAGTTCATCAAGCTGGATGATAAGATAGGGCTTCCCCTGTCGCTCCATGAGCTCCCTGAAATAGCTGACAATAAAGGCGTCAGGGCTGCAGCGAAAATTGGTCAAATAGACTGGGAAAAGCTTCGGGTGGCGAAGAACAAGCTCAGTGGCCTGGATGATTTTTCTCCCGTAATGCCAATGGACTTGGCTTAGGAGGTCTTCCGTTAAGCGGGGGGTCAAATCCCTGAGAGGAAGCATATCCTGGCTTAGAACCCGGATGCCATATTGCTGGATCAAGTCAGGTATATCATGGTTGATCGTCACATCCAGGAGATTGTAAGGTCGGCCGAGAAGGACGACGGCAAATGCTGAGTCAGGCCCCAGGGAAGCGATGACCTCTTCGCCATAGCGCTCGAGGTCTTCTTTGCGGGCGAGAAAACTCGTCCAGCTTTCTTCGAAGGCGCGAAGGATAGCCTTTTCCGAAACTCGAAGCAAGGGACCCAGAGAGTGGAAAAGAGAGCTGGCGATGCGCTCGGGCTCCTCCTGAAGGTTGACCACTGGAAAGAGGA
Source organism: uncultured Eubacteriales bacterium (assembly GCA_964445305.1). Lineage (GTDB taxonomy): Bacteria > Acidobacteriota > Aminicenantia > Aminicenantales > UBA8522 > CAYUKK01. The sequence goes on along the minus strand of CAYUKK010000220.1, from coordinate 744 downwards.
GGTTTTTCCGGCGGCCAAAAAGCCGCGAATTGAAAAGCACAACGGGCATGTAGGACGTATAGTAGCAGAAAAAGTTGAACCTCTCCTCCTTGGATTGCCGGGGGCCGTGGAGCATGATGGGGAAAAAGATATGATCGACCTTGCCCTTCTCGAGCCAGCTCACATGGCCGTGAGCGAGGAGGATGGGCGCACAAAACTCTGCCCGGGCAAGCTTCTTGCCAGCTTTGAGTATCTCCCTTTCCTGGGGCGAAACCACAGTCTCGAACCCGAGGCGGGAGAAAAACTCCTGCCACAACGGCAGGTACTCGACGAGCGGCAGGGCTTGAGGCAGGCCGATTTTTTCTCTCAGCTGTCCTCTGACGGAAGATGTTCTGGCATGAAAAGAATAAGCTTGGCGGTAAATCTTCTTCACCGAAGCAAAGGGAACCGCCCTTTCCTTGTACTCGGTGTCCTCATAGTCACGGCCACACAGGAAGCCCCAGGCAGCCCGCTCCCTCCCGGCTACGACGACAGTGATCTGGCACCTGTTCCGGCACAGAGAACAGGTTTCTGTCCGCTGGCCGTGCGACCAACCAGCAAAATCAAGCCCGACAAAACCCGATTTCATCCTGGCTCTTTCCCGCAAGAGCAAGCACACACCCAGGGCGCCAGCGATATGGCAGTACCTTGAGACGAAGATGGGTTTCTGGAGGAAAGACTCGAAGGCAGCGACGAGGGCTTTGTTGCGGGCTGTGGCTCCTTGAA
>CAYUKK010000219.1:0-4937 GCA_964445305.1 uncultured Eubacteriales bacterium | reverse complement strand
GACGAGCCCCCCAGGAGTATGAATGATGAGGTCAATCGGCATATCCTCAGGGGTGAGGTGGATAGCTCTCAGAACCTGCTCGGAATCATTGATATCAATGTATCGCATCAGGGGAAAACCAAGGAATCTCATCGTCTCTTGACGGTGGATCAGGGAAATAACCCGGGAGTGCCGTTTCATTTCGAGACCACGCATCAACGAAAGCCGTTTATTCTCTAACACTTTTCGCTGGATTGCCGGCATTAGGGAGACGATGATGAGAAAAATCCAAAAAAGACTCCAGAGACTATTCGTGGCGGTGTCCATAGCTTCCTCCTCAAAGGGGGACGCAAACATTTTTCATTCTGGGTGATTCCCCTTCCCTAAGTTAACTTATAATTTCAAAATGAGCTTTCCTGACCAATCAGTCCAACCTATCAAAAGGATGGCTCCATATTGCCACAATTCATCCCTCCTCTTCAAGTTGCCAATCCCCCCACTGATTTTTGCTGCTATGTGATTCGGCCCGGCGCCCGAATGATTACAAGAAACGTTCGAGCGCGTGTTGGGCCACTTCAGGCCGAAGGTCGAGGGGAAAGTTGGACCAAAGAGACCCCCCTTCATCCTCCTGGATGCCTGAGCTTGTTGAGCGGCTTCTCTCTAACCCTGGTGACACCGGATATGTCCAATCGCTCAAAGATCGGATAGACGCTCACGCGGTCCCCGGTCTTAAGCCGATAGCCGAGACCAACAGACTCGCCGTTGACAAGAATCAAGTCGACTTCGCCAAGAGGAATACCCAGCGCTTTGATTGCTTTCCCGACAGTCGTGGGCTCGTTAAAATCAAAACACAACTCCTTTTTCCTGGCCTTCTCGGGCAGGTAATCGTTGAGTTCTTCATAAAAGCGAAACACGGCTCTCCTCGAAACTGAGATTTCCCGATGAGAAGACATTATGGGCCTCTTTTTTAAGTTAGCAAAACTACTCTCGCCTCCTCAACTGCGAGTTAAGTCTTAAGATGGGGAAAATCCGAAGGTAATCTTAGAAGCTGAATTTATCCCCTGGGAGGGAGACCAAAATGGAAGAGGCGAAGGAAATCCTCTATAATAAATTATTCTCATACGCCATGGAAGAAAAAATCATCCTTCGCGGGGTCAGGGTCCACAACCTGAAAAATATTAACCTCGACATCCCCCTCTACAAATTCATCGTCGTCACGGGCGTGAGCGGCTCGGGGAAGTCCTCGCTCGCCTTTGACACTCTCTACGCCGAAGGCCAGCGCCGCTACCTCGAATCCCTCTCCTCTTACGCCCGCCAGTTCCTCGAACGCATGGATAAACCCGACGCCGACCTCATCGACGGCATCACCCCGGCCATTGCCATCCAGCAGAAGGCTGCCACAAAAAACCCGCGCTCGACTGTGGCTACCGTCACCGAAGTCCACGATTTTCTCCGCGTCCTCTTCGCCCGTATTGGAGTGGTTCACTGCCTGCGCTGTGGACAACCCGTCCACCGAGATTCAATCGATTCAGCCGTGGACAGACTCCTCGCGCTTCCGGGTCGGCCGAAAGCCCTCATCACTTTCTCCTGGCCGCTCGAGAAGGGCACAGCCCTCCTCAAGAAAGAAGGCTTCTTGAGAATTGTCCAGGACGGGAAGGTCCTTAGCCTCGAAGAAACACGACTACCCAAGAAAGGGACTGTCGATGTCCTCGTCGACCGGATGGTGCCCGACCCTGAGGAGAGAGAGCGGCTGGCCGATTCCCTGGAGATTGCTTTCAAAAAAGGAGGGGGTAGGGCCAGGGTCCAGACCGAGACGGGCGAGGAGATCCTCTTCTCTGACCGGCTGGAATGTAAGCAATGCCAGATTCTTTACGAGGAACCTTTCCCCAACCTGTTCTCTTTTAACAGCCCGCAGGGCGCCTGTCCCGTCTGCCACGGCTTCGGTGATTTGGCCGTTCTGGACGAGGATAAAATCATCCCAGACAAGAACAAGAGCCTTGAGGAGGGCGCTGTCGAACCCTGGACAAAGCCTGTCTCCCGCTGGTGGATGAAAGAGCTCCTCCGCGAAGCGAGGAGAAGGGGCATTCCGACGAGCGTGCCCTACCAAAAGCTCCGGGCCGATGAGCAGAAGTTCATCATGGAAGGCGGGGGAGCCTACGAGGGAGTCAAGGGATTTTTCGACTGGCTCCAGACGAAAAAATACAAGGTTCAGGTCCGCGTTTTCTTGAGCCGGTATCGCAAGTATGTTCCCTGTCCCGCTTGCGGCGGCACCCGCCTCAACCCGCGAAGCCTGAGCGTCAAAATCAACGGCCTGTCCATCGGAGACGTAGCCCGGCTGACGGTCAAGGACGCCGCCCAATTTTTCAAGGACCTCCCTCTCTCGCCGTTCGAGCGCCAGGTGGCGGAAAAGCTCATCGCCGAAATCCAGAACCGCCTTCGCTTCCTCCTCGAAGTGGGACTCGACTACCTCACCCTCGACCGGATGACCTTCACCCTCAGCGGCGGCGAAGCCCAGCGCATCAACCTCGCCGCCGCCTTGGGAGCCTCTCTTGTCGGCACCCTTTTCGTCCTCGATGAGCCGTCGATCGGGCTCCATGCCCGCGATAACCACCGACTCGTTCAGATTCTCAAATCCCTTAAGGATATCGGCAACACCGTGCTCGTCGTCGAGCACGACCCTGAAATCATCCGCCGGGCTGAACACATCATCGACTTGGGACCGCGAGCCGGGGAAGCAGGGGGAGAGGTCCTCTTCTCCGGGCCCTGGCGGGATTTCCTCAAGAACCACGATACTCTCACTGCACAGTACCTCAAAGGAACAAAGAAAATCGAGGTCCCTGAGCGCCGCCGCCGTCCCACCGGACTCATCGAAATCATCAACGCCCACAAGCACAACCTGAAGCACATCGACGTCCGCATTCCTCTCGGCGTTTTCACCTGCGTGACGGGCGTTTCCGGCTCGGGCAAGAGCACTCTCCTCTATGATGTCCTCTACCGCGGCTGGCGAGGGGAAACGCGCGACGGGTTCGCTGAAATCAGGGGAAGGTATCGGGTCGATAAAGTCATCATGGTCGACCAATCGCCGGTCAGCACTTCTCCTCGCTCTATCCCGGCTACCTACACGAAGGCGATGGACGGCATCCGTGACCTCTTCAGCCAGACAAGAGAGGCCAAGGCTTTCGGGTTCAAGCCGGGTCATTTCTCCTTCAACACGCCCGGAGGAAGGTGTGAAGAATGCAAAGGGGCCGGTCAGCAGATTGTGGAGATGCAATTCCTCTCCGATGTCGTCCTCACCTGCGATGCCTGCAAGGGGAAGCGGTTCCGCAAGGAAATCCTTGAGGTCAGGTATAAGGGACTGAACATCGACCAGGTCCTTTCCCTGAGCGTAACCGAAGCCATGGACTTTTTCGCTCACCGCTCCGACGTCCGGAACAGACTTGCCCCTCTCGAGGAAGTCGGTCTTGGCTACCTCCGCCTGGGCCAGCCGACGACCACTCTCTCCGGTGGCGAGCTGCAGCGAATCAAGTTGGCCTATTATCTCGTTCACGAGAAAGAGAAGAGGGTCCTCTACCTCTTTGATGAGCCAACGATCGGGCTCCATCCCGACGACGTCGCTGTCCTGCTCCGCTGCTTTCAGAGGCTCGTTGAGGAGGGGCACACGGTCGTCGTCATCGAGCATAACCTCGACGTCATCAAGTGCGCCGATCACATCATCGACCTCGGTCCTGAGGGAGGAGCCAGGGGGGGCGAGATCGTCGCTCAGGGGACTCCCGAGCAGGTGGCCAGGGCGAAGAAATCCATTACTGGCCGCTTTCTCAGGCCTTATCTTGAGCAAGAAGCTTTCGACTAAACGACGAACGTTTCGTATCAGCCCCATTTTTTTCAACCCTGCCCGACAAACATAAAGTATTTTTACGGCAAGCGCATAACAAGAGCCAGAAGCATCTTCTCATTCCTGGGAGAAGTGGGTAATTCTGGCCATTGTTCAACTTCCCGGCTTGACCTAAATTTTTCATACATGCCGATAGAGAATTATCATCAAGCGGAAGTGCTTGATCTTGTAGCAAATTATCACCATATCGATTGCACCCGAGGGGTGGCGTGGTTCGGGGGCCCCCCGCCGCCCCGAGCGTTCGATGCCACCCATCTTTTTGATTGATTATAAACAAGATAGACCGCTCGGGGGCGCCGGGGGTGAACCGCGACAGGACCCGTCGGGTGGTCCTATCGGCAATTTTGGGAACGACCAGGCTCTTTTGGTTTTGGCACCCACGCCGGCCTGCTCTCTCGCTGGATAAACTCCGAGATGATACTAATGATCGAAGGATTACACTGTTTTTCGGCTGAAAGGTTTCATCCACTCCGGCTGTCGTTAGATTGATGCGAACTTTAAACAGTATGGGCTTTAGATGCAGCAAGAACACCATCTCCAACTATCTTTCTTATCTGGACAAGTCCTTCATCAAAGAGGTGGTCGAGCGCTATTTGGATTGCGGCAACCCAAAGTGCGGGTTTGCCCGTATCCGCTGTCCCGACTGTGGGGAAGAGAGGTTATTGATGTTCTCTTGTCGCTCTCGTGGATTTTGCCCATCGTGCCACGCCAAGCGCCTTGAGGAGTGGGGAGAGTGGATGCGAGAGGAGCTTCTTCTTTCGGTCCCTCACCGCCAGGTCGTCTTTACGATCCCCAAGATGCTGCGCATCTTCTTCCGCTACAAGCGCCGGCTCCTGGGGGACCTTTGCCAGGCAGCTGTCCGGGCTCTTCTCAAATACCTCCAGGCAGCAACCGGCACAGAACTTCGACCGGGAATTGTGGCTGTCATTCAGACTTCAGGAGATAGGATTAATTTCCATCCTCATCTCCACCTCCTGGTGACCGAGGGCGGTGAAGACTCTGAGGGCCGATTCCATCATCTCCCTTCCTTCCAGGACAGCCTCCTGTCCGAGTTCTTCTCCCGCGA
>CAYUKK010000218.1:0-4661 GCA_964445305.1 uncultured Eubacteriales bacterium | reverse complement strand
GCGGCGAGAGTAAGAGCCTTATTGCCAAAGGTCCAGGGTTATTATCAACGGGGTGCGGAGAAAGAGCCTGATTGATCCTCAAAGGGAGGCTTTGTTGATGAAAGCCATGGTCATGACAAGAATTTGCGACCTCGGTCAGGAGAGAAGTCCTCTCGAGTTTAGAGAAGTCCCCGAGCCCGTGCCCCGAACAGGGGAGGTTTTGCTTAAAGTCCTTGCTTGCGGTGTCTGCCACACCGAGCTCGACGAAATCGAGGGACGTACACCTCCGGCGCGCCTTCCCATTATCCTTGGTCACCAGGTCGTGGGTAGAGTCGAAGAGGTGGGGCCACAAGTGAGAAAGCTAAAACATGGGGAAAGGGTCGGCGTGGCCTGGATTTATTCGGCTTGCGGGAAATGCCAATTCTGCCGGCGTGGTCAGGAAAACCTTTGCCCGGATTTTCAGGGGACTGGAAGAGATGTTGACGGCGGATATGCCGAATACATGACCGTAAGGGAAGACTTTGCTTACCCAATTCCCGAAGTCTTTTCCGACATCGAGGCAGCACCTCTCCTTTGCGCTGGAGCCATCGGCTACAGGTCACTCCAGCTCACCGGCCTCCGCGATGGTCAGAGCCTTGGCCTGACGGGGTTTGGAGCTTCCGGTCATCTTGTGCTCCTTATGGTCAAGCACAAATATCCAAACACCAGGGTTTATGTCTTTGCCCGCGCGGAAAAAGAGAGGACATTTGCCAGAGAGCTGGGGGCCTTCTGGGCTGGCGAGACGGAAGAGCCGAGTCCTGAGAAGCTGGAGGCCATCATCGACACAACCCCAGTCTGGAAGCCGGTCGTCGAGGCGCTCAAGAATCTTGCCAGCGGCGGCAGGCTGGTCATCAACGCCATCCGCAAGGAAGAAGTGGACAAGGATTATCTTCTCCAGCTCGACTATCCGGCCCATCTCTGGCTGGAAAAAGAGATGAAGAGCGTCGCCAACGTGACGAGGGCTGATGTAAGGGAGTTTCTCGATCTTGCAGCTGAAATCTCCATCAGACCGGAGGTGGAAATCTATGCTTTAGAAGAAGCCAACCGGGCGCTCATCGAGATCAAGGAACGGCAAATCCGGGGCGCCAAAGTGCTCCGCATCAGCTAAGAGATGCTGTCTTGCCCTTGATGCCATTATGATGGTCATGATTTGTGAAATGCTTTTACTCCAAGTGACTTTAGGCGGCGAGACATTCTTTATGGGATGAGTGATTCATTGCTTGTTTCGATGACCGTTGTCCTCCCTTTTTTCAGGGAAGCTCGTAGATGCGGCTGCCTTTTTCGATGACGGCGCGACCCTCACGGCCGCAGCAGAGAAGAAGGTCGAGGGCAGAGAGGTTCATGACGAAATCACCCCAGAACTGGGGATAAGGCGGGGGAAGATAGCGCAGGAGCCGGACGAGGATTTTTTCCTTGGCAAATTGGCTGCAATCGACGGCTCTCTCCGAAAAATAGGGGAGAAGGACTTCCCGGGCGCCCAGCTCCTTGGCGATGGAAACGAGAAGGGGGGTGCCGCGTCCGGAGATGCCGAGGCGGGATTGGAGGACCCAATCCTGGGCGATGGCGAATCCTTTCTTGATTACATCGAGGAGCTTGAGTACTAAGGAGAGGAAGTTTTCCCCTGTAGCATCCACAGCTATACGTATGTCCTCCAATACACGCTCAGAATAGATTGACTTGCCGTAGTAATGCTTTAGGGTGAGAAGGAATTTTTTCGCCCATCTTTCTTTTTCATAGATTTCGAGGTCTCTGATTTTTTGCTGGCCGCGACCCTTCCGCTTGAGGGGAACCGTAATCCATATTTCGCCCTCAGGGCCTTTGAGGCGGTTCCGGTTGACGTAGGTGAAGCCGCGGGCAAGGACCGTGTCATCGAGAAGCACCATTTGATCAGAGGACATCAACCGGGCAAAAAAGCCACCCCATGGAATAAAAACCGGCTGATTAAAACTCAAGACCATTGCGGAGCTTTGATATTCTCCTCATTTTGTTTCTCTTTTTTGGATTCCTTATGAGCTGATGGAGAACTTATGGATGGTTAGGCTTGTGTATTTCTGACCGGGTCGGAGGATGGTCGAGGGAAAATGGGGATGGTTGGGAGAGTCGGGGAAATGCTGGGTTTCGAGGCAGAACCCGAAGTGCTTCTGGTAGACCTTACCCCCTTTGCCCGTGATGGTGCCGTCAAGGAAGTTGCCAGAATAAAACTGAACTCCTGGCTCGGTCGTATAAATCTCCATGACCCGGCCTGTCGAGGGCTCATGGACCCGCGCTGCCAGCTTGAGCGTTCCCGTTTCGCCGCGAAGGACGAAATTATGGTCATAGCCACCGGGAACAGCGGCGATCTCAGCGCCGATGGGCTTGGGCTTGGTGAAATCCCACGGCGTTCCTGCGACCGGGCGAATTTCGCCGGTGGGAATAAGCTCTTCGTCCACGGGAGTGAAGTAGTCAGCGTTGAGCATGAGCTCATGGCCGAGGACATCGCCCTGGCCCTGCCCGGCCAGGTTGAAATAGCTGTGATGGGTGAGGTTGACAGGTGTGGGCTTATCGCTCTCGGCTTCGTAAGCGATTTTGAGCTCATCTTCATCAGTCAGCCAGTAGATAACGGTGACCGTCAAATTCCCGGGATACCCTTCCTCCCCATCGGGGCTCAGGTAGCGGAGCTTGACCCCAACCGCGCCTTCCTCCTGGACGGGCTCAGAAGTCCACAGGACTTTGTCAAACCCCTTGAGGCCCCCGTGGAGATGGTTCGGGCCGATGTTCGTGGCGAGCTGATATTCTACGCCATCAAGGATAAACCGGCCTCGGGCGATGCGGTTTCCGTAGCGGCCAACGATGGAGCCGAAATAAGGGTTTTGGGCCGGGCTGAGGTAGCCCTCCAGGGAATCATGGCCAAGGACAATGTCACCCCGTTGGCCGTTCCTATCCGGGACGTCCAGGGAAATCACCGTGGCGCCATAATTCATAATTCTGGCTTTGAGCCCGTGGCTGTTGGTTAGAGTGAAGAGCTCAACCTGCGAACCATCGGGTAGATTTCCGAAGGGCTGTCTTTGGATGTCCATTTTGGCTATTCCCTCCATGGTTGGAATGGGTTCTCCTTTCTTGCCTTTGCAGGAAAAGGGCGCGACGAGAAGGATGGCCATCCCGGTGATGGCCAAGACAATGGTCAACGGTCCCATTTTCATCATGGGTAACCTCCATCCGGGTAGTGGATTCAGAGCTTCATCCTACCTAACCTTTTTCTTTTTTTCAAACCTGTTGGAGGGGCCGATATTGGGGTCGCAATCTCATCCGAGATTTTTTATGGCGAGCCGGTCTTGTCGTTGGTGCCTGTAACTGAGGGGAAAATGGATCATGGGGGCAAGATTCAAGATTTGCCCGTGCCGTTTTGACAGGCCTTTCCCCCTGGTATATAAAAAAAGACAATCGAAAGAAATGAAAAGAAATAGACGACGGAGGAAAAAAGGGATGGTTCAAAAAAAGACAATAGGCGGCCTGGTTTTCTTTTTCATTATTTATATTTTTCCGATAGATTCTATAAATATAATAAAGATTTGCCAGGCTTCCGAAAGAGTAGAATTAAACCCATCTCTTCTCCAGAGCTTCACCTTCCGCAACCTCGGTCCCTTCCGCTGCGGTTCCTGGATAACGGGCTTTGCCGTGCCAGATAAGCCAGCCAAGGACCACCTTTATACTTTTTATGTCGCCACGAGAAACGGCGGCGTCTGGAAGACGACGAACAACGGCACGACTTTCGAGCCGATATTCGACGGCCAGGATTATCTTTCCATCGGCGCCATCGCTGTCGCTTCCTCCAACCCGGAAATCGTCTGGGTTGGAACAGGGGAGGCTTATACCGCCCGAAGCTCCCACCGGGGCGACGGTGTCTATAAATCGACGGATGGCGGAAGGACATGGCAAAACATGGGCCTGCGGGATTCCCATCACATCGCCCGGATTGTCGTCCATCCCCAAAATCCGGACATCGTTTATGTCGCCGCCATGGGCCATCTTTTCTCTTTCAATGAGGAACGGGGAGTTTTCAAGACTTCAGATGGCGGGCTGACATGGCAAAAGGTTCTCTATATCAACGAAAAAGTTGGGGTCATCGATTTGGCCATGAACCTGAAAAACACCGATATCCTCTACGCCGCGGCTTATGAGAAATACCGCTATCCCTGGCACTTTGAAGAGGGTGGCCCGGAAAGCGGCATTTACAAAACGGTCGACGGCGGAAAGAGCTGGCGAAGGCTGGGAGGTGGCCTTCCCTCGGGCAAGATCGGGCGCATCGGCATCGATGTTTACCGACAAAACCCCGACATCCTTTACGCTGTCATCGAGAACGCCAACCTCCGCCCGCCCACGGAGAAAGAAGCGGCCGAGGATAAGCGCCGCGGACTCGAGCCCCAGCCCCGGCCCGTCGCCGGCGAGGTCTACCGCTCCGAGGACGGCGGTGAGACCTGGAAAAAAATGAACTCAGCTCAGGACGATGTGTCGGGTAAAGCCGCTTATTCTTTCAACCAGATTACCATTGACCCTAACGACGACCAGAGAATCTATATCACCGGAATTGCCCTCGCCTATTCCTATGACGGCGGAAAAACCTGGAAAAACCTGGGCTGGCCGCCGACGCTTTTCGCCTCCGCCTT
>CAYUKK010000217.1:0-2900 GCA_964445305.1 uncultured Eubacteriales bacterium | reverse complement strand
TTCGCTATCGTTTTAGCCAGAGCCAGGATGAGCCTGAAGATGAAAATTGGTGTAGCTACTTCTTTGGCCATAGTTTTTATCCTTTTTCTGGCTCTCGTATTTTGGCCTCAAGCGCGGTCTATTCTCTCTAAGCGAATGGCCTGGAGCCTAAGCATCCTGGAGGGCAAAATCACCTTGAGCGAGCTTTTTACCGACAAGTTAAGGCTCTGGAGGGTCGCTTCTTCAATGATCAAGGACTACCCCCTGAGCGGTGTCGGGGTGGGCGCCTATATCGTTGAACTGCCGAACTATTCCAGGCTCACAGGAGCGGAGTCTCGCTGGACGGATTCGGCCGAGAATTACTTCTTCCAGGTGGGCTCCGAGCTGGGGCTCATCGGTCTTTTCCTCGTCCTCTGGATTTTTTATGAAATCTTAAAAAAGATGCGAAGGGGCTGGGGAAAAAAGAATATGGAAGAGGGCCAAGGCGTCGGCTGGAATGATGGCTTTATTCCCGTCGGCGTTAGCTTAGGGATTTTTGTGATTGTCGTAAATTTTCTCTTCCACAGCTTCATCGGAAGCTACGAAGTCATCTATCTATTCTGGATTTTGGTTGCCCTGTTCTTTGGTTCAACGAAGCCAGGAGAGAAAAAAGAAAGCAAGGCCGAGCCAAGACCCCGGTTCAGGCTGGTTGCTCTGAGCCTCGGGCTTGTTTTCGGGGCGGCCCAGCTATGGAACTCCTCTCATTCCCTGTCTCTCCGGAGCCGGACGGAGAGATTCGCCTTCGAACAGGATTTTGGCCTTTATCGTCCAGAAAAAGACGAAAGACGATTTTCTTTCCGATGGGCAAAGAAATTGGCGGGAATGGAAACCGAGGTTCTCGGTCCCGTCCTTGTCCTTCCGGTCATGGCTTCTCATCCCGACATCCAGGAGCGGCCGGTCCAGGTCAGATTTTACCTAACGAACGAGAACTACCGAAAGAAAGGCCTGCTTAAAGAAATAACCCTGGACCGCAAAGCATGGCAGGATATTGAGCTGAATACCTCAGAGTTCCTGGGAGAAAAAATTCGGCTCATCATAGAAACAAGCCGGGAGTGGTTTCCGTATAAACTGGGAATACCCGATGCCAGAAAACTCGCCGTCGCCCTCGGGGAGGAATGGTTCAGGTATCCGGATGAACCGCCGGCCGAAGAGGTTAAATCAATCGAAAAAATCCCCTCCCTGAATTGGAAGACTCCAGATGGAAAAACGGAGACGGTTCTTTATTCTAACGGGAGACGACAGATGGAGCTTAACACCGAGGAAGAGGCCGTCGCCATCCGCTTATTTATAAGGGGACAGAAAGCCCTGGGCCTTGGGCCTTATTTAGTTATCAAACTGGATGGTGTGACCATAGGGAAGACGATGCTCATGCGCGAGGACTGGACGCCTTTCGTGCTGAAACCCAAGATCAGCCCGGGCACCCACATCCTGGAAGTTGAATTCACCAACGATTTGCATAAGCCCGAGCTTCGTCAGGACAGAAACGTCTTTCTCGGGGATGTAGAGGTTATCTATCTGAAAGGTCAGTTTTCTCAGAGTCAAAAAACATAAGGGTTTCGAATTCATAAGACCGGGCGGCTTTGAGCCGCCTTTTTTATTCCGAATATTCGGCGCGATGCGTGGCTTTGAAAATAGCCGCGTCTTCTGGTAAACTCAATATCGATTTTCTCCGGAAAATGGCTCAATCCGCTCCCTTAAACAGGCTTTTAGAAAAAGAGCGACGGCGAGATACTTTTACCAATTTTAAAAAAGAGATATTTAAGACGCTCGCTTAGAATGAGGTCAAAGAGACAATGCCCAGCGGGCCGCCCAGACGTTTCAACTACCGCCGGCTGGCCGAGCTGAGCTCGCTCGGGTTGCTGTTGCCGTCCTCCATCGCCGTTGGCCTGGCCATCGGTTACCTCCTCGATAAAATCTTCGGCACCTGGCCGTGGCTTGTGGCCACCTTCACCGTGCTCGGCATCGTCTCTGGCTTTGTCAGCCTCATCCGGGGCCTTAAGAAACTGGGAATCGAGAAGGATAAGGAAAGCAATGAGATTTGACGACTTTAAGGCTGGACCGATGATGTCCCCCTCTTTTGTAACCAACAGGCGGAGCCCCGTTGATTCCCGCGCTTCTCAAGGTCCCCAGGACGGCACCTCATCAACCGAAAGCTCCGCCGCCTCCTCCATGTCCGAAAGGTCCTCGCCCGCCCATGCCCAGGCTTTCGTCGAGGAGCGTATCCTCCGCCGTGTCCCGGCCGAAATCCTCGTCGTCTCAGCCGTCCTCGCCGGCGGCTCTCTTCTCTTTTTCTCCCCCTCCACCGCTCTTTTCGTCCTCGCCGGCGGCGTTTTCTCGGCGGCGAGCTTCACCTGGCTCAAGAGTGCCCTCGGCCGCTTCCTCACTCAGGACCGCAGCCGAGCTGTTCGTTCCGGCCTCTTCCTCTACCTGGCCAGGCTTGGCTTGCTTATCGGTGTCTTTTTAATTATAATCCTTCTATCTTCAAGGATGATTCTGGCTTTTGTGGCCGGCTTTTCGAGCGTCATCCTGGTTTTCTTCGTTGAGGCCGTCAGGGCGCTCGCCCCGATGAAGTCATGGAAGCATTAGAGCATAAACTCTTTACGGTCCAAATCTTTAACAGAATATTCGGCAAACCTGTGCTCTCCCTCCTCAGCCTTCTGGGCATCGAACCGAAGCACCCGGAAAGCCCTATCCCCGACTACATCGTCATGTGCATCTTCGTGGCTGTTTTTCTTGTCGTCGTCCTCAGCCTGGCCTCGCGCCGGCTCACCCTTGTCCCTTCGCGGCGGCAGACCTTTCTCGAGCTCATCGTCCAGTTATTCGAGGGTATTCTCACGGATATCATCGGCGAGCCGGGAAAAAAATACCTGCCGATGATTGGC
>CAYUKK010000216.1:0-17061 GCA_964445305.1 uncultured Eubacteriales bacterium | reverse complement strand
CGAGTTTCCTCGCCGGGGAAACGAGCGGGTTTCGGAATCCCAACCCCGAGCCTGGCCGGGGGTGAACCATGACAGGACCCGTCGGGTGCTTTGACCGGAAATTTCGGGGAGATTGCAAAAGGGGAAGGTATCCCCTAAAATGGACTCCCATGCCCTTCCTGTTTTCTCCTCGCCGAATTTGGCAAAGATTCCTCGACTTCCCCTTGCGCGTCAAGTTCATCCTCAGTTTTCTCGTCGTCATCAGCTTCGGTGGCATCGTCTCGCTTTTTTTTGGCACGCGGCTCGAGCACGAAACGATTTTCTCTCTCGCTCAAGCTAAAGTAAGGCATGACCTCGCCTCCGCCTGGACCGTGTATAACGAAAAGCTCAACGACATCCGGGACATTGTCCGACTCAACGCCAGTCGAGACGCCATCCAGAAAGCCCTTATTGGCCGGGATCGAGAGGTCCTCTGCCAGCTCCTCGGTCGCGTCCAGCGCGAATTTGCCATAGACATCTTGACCATCACCGACGAGTCGGGAAAGGTGGTCGCCCGAGCCAGGCGTTGTGAAAATTTCGGTGATGACCAGTCCACGGACCCGCTCGTCCGCCATGCCCTGGCCAAAGAAGTGGTCACGGCAACAGAAATCATCTCCCGGGCTGAGCTCCTCAAGGAAGGGGAAGACTTGGCCGAACGTGCCTACCTCGAGTTTATCCCCACTCCCAAGGCTGCGCCGCGGGCCGAGGGGCGAGAAGAGAACGGCATGATGCTCAAGGCTGCCGCGCCCGTGACCACTGACTACGGCGAAATTCTGGGGGTCCTCTATGCCGGCATCCTCCTCAACCGTAACTACGAAATCGTCGACCGGGTCAAAGACATGGTTTACAAAGGGGAAAAATACAAGGGAAAGGAGATCGGCACCGTCACGATCTTCCAGAATGACCTCCGCATCTCGACCAACGTGACCGACGAAGCCGGCCAGCGAGCTATTGGCACTCGGGTCTCCCGGGAAGTCTACGAAGCTGTCCTCGTCCGGGGCTGGCCCTGGATTGGCCGCGCCTTTGTCGTCAACCACTGGTACATCACGGCCTACGAGCCCATCCGGAATTTCCAGGGGAAGATCATCGGCATGCTCTATGTCGGCATGCTGGAAAAGCCTTATATCGACCTCCGCAACAACGTCATGCTGACCTTCACCGGCATCGCCGGGCTGTGCGTCATCATCCTCCTCATCCTCCTGTCCGTTATCACGTCGAGCATCATCAACCCCCTTCAGCGGATGGTCCTGGCCACTCAAAAGATCGCGCAGGGAGATTTAAACCACAAAGTGGGGGTTGGCTTCAGGGACGAAATCGGCAAGCTCGCCCAGTCCTTCAACCAGATGACCGAAAAACTGAAGCTGGCCAACGAGAACCTGATTCAGTGGGGAAAAACGCTGGAAAGAAGGGTTGAGGAGAGGACCAGGGAGCTGCGCGAGATGCAAGACTTCCTCGTCCAGTCGGAAAAGCTCGCCTCCTTGGGCAAGATTGCGGCTGGCATCGCCCACGAAATCAACAACCCTCTCACGTCCATCCTCATCAACACCCATCTCATGCTCGAGAAGCTCGACCGTCGGGACGAGTTCTACGAAAGCTTAAGTCTTATCGCCGACGAGACCTCTCGGTGCACCCAGATCGTCAAGGGCCTGCTCGAGTTTGCTCGCCAAAGCCCGCCCCAGAAGGTCTTCACCGACATCAACGACCTCATCGACAGGACGACCCAGCTCCTGGAAAATCAAGCCTCTTTCCAGAACGTCCGGATTGTCAAGGAGCTCGACCGCTCCTTGCCCCTCCTCAAGCTCGACCGGAGTAAAATCCAGCAAGTCTTCTGGAACCTCATGGTCAACGCTTGCGAAGCCATGCCCAGAGGTGGTCAACTTTCTATCGCCTCCAGGCTTTCGGCTGATAAGCGAAGCATCGAAGTCCGTTTTATCGATACCGGGGTGGGCATCCCGAAGGACCATATCCACAAACTCTTCGACCCCTTCTTCACCACTAAAGCTTCTGGAACAGGCCTCGGCCTGGCCATAAGTTACGGCATCGTCCAGCAGCATCAGGGGAGGATCGATGTCAAGAGCGAGCCCGGCCAGGGCACTGTGTTCACGGTGAGTTTTCCGCTGGAAGACCATCCTCATCAAATAGACAAGGGAGGAACGCCCCATGGCTAAAAAAAGCAGAAAGAGAATCCTCGTCGTCGATGACGAGATCACCGTCTGCAAGAGCATCCGTCAGGCCATCGAGAGAGAAGACTATGAAGTCGAGATGGCCCTGAGCGCGGAAGAGGCTCTTCAGAAAGAAGAAGCCAGTCCTTTTGACCTCATTATCACCGACCTCATGATGCCCGGGATGAGTGGTCTCGACCTTCTCCAGCACCTCAAAAAGAAGAAGCCCCACGTCACGGTTATCATGGTCACGGGCTACCCGACCATCCGAACGGCCGTCGAGTCGGTGAAGCTTGGCGCCTTCGATTATTTGCCCAAGCCATTCACGCCGGCCGAGCTGCGCAGCCTCGTCTCCCGAGCCTTCAAAAAAACGGAGGGGGAAAAAGAGAAAGAAGCTGAAGCGATGGAAACCAGCATCCCCGCTGGGTACTATTATATGCTTGGTCACACCTGGCTTCATGTCGAGGAAGAAAACCGAGTCACCGTCGGCGTCATGCCCGAATTTCTGAAGACTGTCGGCATCATCACCCATCTCGAGCTTCCCCGAGTGGGGGACGTGATCATGCAGGGTGAGGTGTGCGGCAAGGTCACTGACCGGGATCAGTTCACGCACCGCATCTGGTCACCTGCCTCCGGTCGGGTCATCACGGTCAATTCAGCGCTGCTCGAGGACTTCTCGCTTCTTCGTCGCTCGCCCTTTGACCAGGGTTTCCTTTTCCGCCTCGAACCTACTCAGCTCGAGGAAGACCTCCAAGGTCTCCTCCTTGCCCGTTAGCCGGAGGCACACCGGAAATCATGGACGGGGAAACTTTTTCGGCTCCGCCTCCCTTTCCGTCCGCTTTTTTCGGGTTTTTCAGGTCTCTCCTCAAAGAATTCAACCCGCGCTGCGTCGCCTTTCTGGATAAGAAAGGGGAGTGGGCAGAGAATCCTGTCCACCGCCGAGACAGAATTGCCCATCATTTTCTATTCGACCTCTGGAAAAAAAGGGACAGCGCCTCCCCGGCCAGCCTCGAGACAAGCCTCGCTCTTTTTTTCGACGAACAAGCCTGGTCCTTAGTTCAAAAATTTGGCCAATCAAGATGCCAAGGAAATGCCTCCCTTTTCATCTTGGAAAGCCTCCTCTGGATTCTCGAGCGCTGGAGCTTGAGGCGATTGGCGGAGGAGAGGGTCGCCGATTGGAACAGGCTTGGCCTGGCCCTGAAGAGCCATTTCCGAAAAGAGCTCCTCAAACTCGAGGCCGAGCTCGAAGGGGTATTTTCAGAGGAAGAGAGAGATCTCTTTTCTCATCTCGCCTCCCGGGGAGAAAGAGCCTTGTCGTCCCTTCTTGAGCCAGTGGTCGAGCTCATCGCTGAGGAGGAAAAAATAGGCACGACCATCGCCATGCTGCTCGAGGAAGCTTCTGCCCCTGACCGGAGAGACGAAGCTTATGCGGCCATCATGGACAGGCTACAGCCGCCCATGGGCATCGTCACCGAGCTCCCGATGTCCCTTTTCCTTCCATCCCTCCGCCTTCTTCTTGCCCCCGAGGTCGATGTCTCGAGCGGCATTCCTTATATGGCTTCTGTGGCTCTGAGTATCTTCAAGGATTCTCGATCCGCCAGAGTTCTCATCGAGGCGCTCGAGCATTATCCTCTCGCCTGCACAAAAATCAGGGAGAACCTCATCTACACGCTCGGCCATCTTCGCGAGGAGACATCCGTCTCGGCCATTGCCCGAGTGCTTGAAGCACCGGACGAGCTTCCGGCTGAACCCGGCTCGTCTCCCCGGGCACCCTGTTTGCTTCTCGAGCAAAAAGAAGAGGCTATCTGGGCGTTGGGCAAAATCGGGCATGCTTCTACCAAAGCATTGTCCTCCCTTGTTCGTTACGTCGACCATCCTTCTCCCCGCCTCAAGACTTATCTCGCCTGGACTCTCGGAGAAATCGGGCGGGCGCAGAAGGAAAAGACTGGGGGCATCAGCGCTGACCTCGTCATTGCCCTCCTTCGCTTTCTCAAGGAGAAGAATAAACAGGTCTTCGAAGAGGCGGCCAGCAGTCTTAAAAAAATCCAAATGCCCGAGTTCCTCCATTCTCTCTATCTTTACAGCGCGGGCGCGGTCAGTATCCTGAGCCTTCCGCCAGCGCAACGTGGATTGAACGAGCTTTCTGAAACCATTCACTACTTGCTGAAGACCAAAAAGAGGGTGGTTGTCGCCGTCAACGGGGATTCCGGAACAGGAAAGACTTACTTCTGCCAGGCCCTGGCGGGCGGGTTTGGAGGCCTCCCGGCTTCCCAGATTCTCTACCTCATGCGCGACTCCAAGCCCGGACAAAAGATTTTTAACCGGCTGCTCGGGCTCAGATGGTTAAGGCAACATATCGACCCAGCCTACTATGAGGATTATCCGATGCCCGAGGCAGAGGACAACCCGGAAGCTTTCTTCCGCCAATTTCTTGATGAAAACGCCGACAAGCGACTCATCCTCCTCGATGGCTGCCGCGATCGTCACTACTTTCAGAAAGTTATCGACACCTTCTACCAGCACGGCGAGCTCGATGTCGAGGTCAATTTCCGGGCCAACTTTTCGACCCGCCGTCTTAACCTCGAAGAAAGGGAGCGCGCGCTTGAAAGTGTCAGGCTCCACCTGGCTTTTCTGGAAGAGCCGGCACTCGAGGACACTTCCTTCTATCAGCAAGGCCTGGTCATCCTCTACGACCTCGATAACTCTCTCGGCGCCAGGCTCGACCAAGAGGAGACCCGGCAGCTCTTTACCACAGGTCGGGTTGATTCCTGGAGCGAGTTCATCCGGCTCGGCCATTTCGGCGGAGAAACGAAGCACGGCGAGCTCCAAGAAAGAGACCTCTTTCTGGAATCCAAGAAATTTACCCTTCACGAAGAAAAATGGCCAGGCACCCGACACCTTCCCTTCTCCTTCGAAGAGGAAATCCTAACGCCCCGGCTGAACGACGATTTAGAAAAGGACCCCAACCTACTGATGACCGTGCTGCCTGGAAAGCTCGACCCCGACCGGCTGCGTTTTTATGCCCAAGATCAAGTCGCAGGCGCGGGGAGAAAGGGAAATGTTTTTGTGCTGACGCTTCACGACTATCGCCTTTTCCAGGCCTCGCTGGGAGCTTCTTTCTTAGAGTTAGGACTGCTGGGTCGGACATTCTTCCTCTGGACTGAAAATCGCCAATTCCTTGGCCTTTCCTTCGAGAATAATAATATCACTGAATACTTCACCTCCCCTAAGAACCAGGTGTCCTTCGCGACCTGGCCGCCCGACCGTCTCATCACCGCTGATGACGAAGGCTCGATAGACATCTGGGACTTCGCCGAACAGAAAATTTTCCGCCTCTCGGCCGATTTTCCTCCCTTGACCGCTCTCGCTACCGACCCAAGCGGCAAAATCTACGCCTCGAATCCGGAAGGCATGTGGCGGTTCGATTTTCCACGAAGAAAGCTGGAACGAATCCTCGGCCTCGACGCCCCTGTCCGTCTCATCCGACCCTTTTTTAGGGAAAGAATCTTAGCTATCGAGGATAAGGATGATATTTCAACCCTTCCCCGAATGTTTATTTGCGATTTAGCCAAGAAAAGCGTTCTCCCACTGTCAGTGCCTCTTCCTGGGAGGATAAACTCTGCCCACTTTTCTGCTGATGGAAGAATCGTTATCGGGTTAACCGCCCCTAGCCCCACTGGCAATTTCCATCCCCGGACACTCGCCGTGCTCAGCGTCGCTCAGGGAGCGTGTCTTGTCTCGACTCTGGGCGGCCACGATAAAGAGACCCGGGACCTTCTTCTCCTCGGTCCTCGCATCATCACCTGCGGCGAGGAAAGCGACGGAACCTCGAGCATCCGAATCTGGGGGAGTCCTTTCTACGTCCGGACCGAAATGAGCAAGCTCTTATTGCGGGGTCGGACCACGCTAACTTATTGATAATAATGATGTTATCCAAAATTTAGGCCCCTTTTTTGGCCCTAAATTGGCTTTTTTGAGGCCTAAAATGGCTGTTTTTCTGTCCACTTTGATCTTCTCGACCTAAAAATCTGAGATAAAATCCTCCTTTTTAAGGGCAAAAACATTGATTTTAGCCCATTTCTCGGCCCCTTTTTTTATTTAATTTACTATATTTAAATAAGATAGCGTGGTCCGACCCCATTGTGGTGTGGCTTGTGTGGACCGACCCCATTGTGCCCCATTGTGGCTTGTCTTACCCCATTGTGGCTTGTGGGGGAGGGCTTTTTGTAATATCATCCCTATTCAGAAAACGAAGGCAAGATGATTTCGGCCATGTCAAGCCGAATGACCAGACCAGTTCACCGAGGAGGGACATCCATGCATCATCTTAATCTTAAGCGGGTCATTTTCCCCATCTTTCTCCTTGCGCTCTGGGCCTCTGCGCCAACCCGGGGTTTTCCTCAAGCGCCGCCCAAGAAAATTACTTTCGAGCAGGCTTATTTAAACAAAGAGCCGCGCCTTTTCAAGCCATTGGTGATGGCCAGCTGGCTCGATGACGAGCACTATCTTTTGCGCGAGAGGGATGAAAAGGAGAAAAGCGTCCGCCTCTTCAAAGTCTCAGCCCGGACGGGGGAAAAATCGCTCTTCCTGGATTTCAGCAGCCTCCAGAAAAAGCTGCCCCCCGGCTTTGTCGCCCATGAACCAGCCACCGCGTCTCCTGACTATTCCATTCTCATCTACTCGTCCAAGAACGACCTCTACGCTTATTTTCTGAGGACGGGTGAATTCAAGCGCTTGACCGCCTCTCCGGCGGAAGAAGAAAAAAACCCGCGCCTCTCTCCCGACGCCAAATACCTCGCTTACACGCGCTCGAACAATCTCTACGCCACGGATCTGGCCGCCGGACTCGAGTTCAAGTTAACCTCCGATGGTTCCGAGACCGTCTACAACGGCTGGGCTTCGTGGGTTTATTTCGAAGAAATCCTCGGCCGAGCCTCCCGCTACGCCGCCTTCTGGTGGTCCCCCGATAGTCGGCGCCTGGCGTTCTTGCGCTTCGACGATAGCCCTGTCCCAACGTTCCCCATCTTCCGGGCCGAAGGACCTCATGGCGAGCTTGAAATCCAGCGCTACCCAAAGTCCGGCGACCCCAACCCGAAGGTAAAACTGGGAGTCGTCACTCTGCCCGAAATCCGAACTATCTGGGCGGACGTCGATGAACAGGCCGACCATTATGTCGCCTGGCCTTTCTGGCTTCCCGATAGCTCTCGCTTGACCTTCCAGTGGATGAACCGCGGCCAGGATAACATTAAAATTTTCGCCATGGACTTGGAATCGGGCCAGAAAGAAGAAATCTACGATGAAAAGCAGCCGGCCTGGGTGGAGTTTTTTGAAGACCTCCATTTCTTCCAGGACGGCAGTGGATATCTCCTCCGCAGCGACGTCGACGGCTGGCGCCATCTCTACGTTTATGACCTTAAAGGAAACCTCCGCCAGCGCCTGACCGAAGGCCCGTGGGAGGTCGGACAGGTCAACCTTGTCGATGAAAAAAACAAGCTGGTTTATTTTTCTGGCCGAAAGGGCAAGACAACGGAAACCCATCTTTTCCGCGTCCAGATGGATGGCCGGCGTCTGGAACAACTCACCCAGGAGCCAGGCACCCATCGGGTTCAAGTTTCACCCGGCGGAAGTTATTTCCTCGACGTTTTTTCCAGCGTCGATTCCCCCTCTCGGCTCGACCTCTACCGCAGCGACGGAACTCGTTTGAAAACTCTTGACACAAGCGAAACCCCGGCCCTCAAAGAATACAGCCTACCCAAAAAGGAGCTATTTACTATCCCGAGTAGCGACGGCTACGAGCTTCCTTCATACTGGATTCTTCCGCCCGAGTTCGACCCGGCCAAAAAATATCCTGTTCTTTTCACCATCTACGGAGGTCCCGGCTCGGGAACGGTCTCCAACTCCTATCCTCCTCTCTCCTCGCTGTTTTTAGCTCAGGAGGGGATCATCGTCATCAGCGTTGACCACCGCGGCTCGGGTCATTTCGGCAAAAAAGGGATGGCCCTCATGCATCGCAATCTGGGTAAGTGGGAGATGCACGACCTCATCGAGGCAGTCAAATGGCTCCGCCAGAAGCCCTTCGTCGATAGCACAAGAATCGGCATCACGGGCGGAAGCTACGGTGGCTACACCACCTGCCTGGCCCTCACCTATGGCGCGGATTATTTCACTCACGGGTATGCCCGCGCTTCAGTTACCGACTGGAGGCTCTATGATACAGTCTACACCGAACGCTATATGGACAGGCCCGCAGAAAACGAAGAAGGCTACAAGTTCGGGTCGGTGATGACCCATGCCGCCAAGCTCAAGGGCGTCCTCTTCCTCGAGCATGGAGCCATCGATGACAATGTCCACATGCAGAACACGATCCAACTGATCGACGCCTTGATGGATCTCGATAAGATGTTCGAGTTCATGGTCTATCCCCAGCAGCGTCATGGCTTTTTTGGGAAAAAGAGAGAAAATTCCGACCGGCGAGCTGTGGCGTTCTGGTTCAAGCATCTGCTCGGCCGCTGAATCAACAAACCGGCGACTGAGAAGGAGGCTGGCGCTGTTTGTCCATCTCGTTTCGTGCCCCGCCTGCGCTGGCTCCTGTCTCCGCCCTTACAGGAAAGGAACCTATCGGGGACAGCTGACCGAGAACGAAATCAGAATCACCGACAGCCAATACGGGAAGATCTGGTCTCTTTCCCAGTGCCAGGACTGTGGCCATCTCTTTGCCAACCCATGTCCTTCTCCCGATTTCATTCGTTCTCTCTACAAGAAGGTTGAGGACCCGGAATACGAAGCTGAGGCAACAGGACGGGCCAGGAACTTCCTTCCCATCCTCCGTCGCCTCGAAACGCTCATTCCCTCCAAGGGTCTTCTCCTTGATGTGGGAGCAGCCACCGGTATCCTCATGGATGTCGCTCGCCGCCGCGGCTGGAAAGTCGAGGGAATCGAACCCAGCTCCTGGGCCGTCAGGGTGGCCGCGGATAAGTATGGTTTGCGGCTAAGACAGGGGGCATTCGAAGAAATCGAGCTCCCGGCCAACACCTATGCGGCCGTCACCTTCGTTGACCTCATCGAGCACACGCCGACGCCCTTCTTGGCCATGGCCAAGGCCCGCCGGGTCCTCCGCCCCGGCGGAATTCTGGTTGTCGTCACTCCCGATATCCACAGCCTGGCGGCGAGAATGGCCGGTCACCTTTGGTGGCACTTGCGGCCAGCCCATCTTGCTTTCTTCTCCCGCGCTTCCCTCGCTTCTCTTTTAGCCCGAGCTGGCTTTTCTATCGTCGCCGAGCACCGCTACGCTTGGACCTTCAGCCTCCATTATCTTCTCTCCCGGCAATCCTTGACGCGACCCTTCCTCAGAGCCCGGGCGATGGCTTCTTTTTTTAAGAAAATTCCGATAAAATTGGCGTTTCACGACTCTTTTGAGGTTTATGCCCGAAAGGATGGCCCCGGGTGAATGCCTATGTCCGGGCGCTTCGGCTGGAGCGATGGCCCCGTAGCACCGCCATTTTCCTCGGGTCGAGCGCTTTCTTTTTCCTCCATCGCCGTTTCCTGGCAACGTTTGAGCCCTGGGCTACTGTTTTCCGGCTGGTTGTCTCGTTCCTCTTGACGTGGGCCATTTCCACAGTCAACTACATCGTCAATGAAGTCGTTGACGTCCCCTACGATATCCATCATCCCGTCAAGAAGGACAGGCCTCTGCTCCGGGGGGAAATCAACAAAGCTATGTTCATTGGAATTGGCTTCCTCCTCACTGCCCTCTCTTTCATCCTGGCCGCGGCCCTTTTCTCTGGACCCTTTATTCTCTCTTTGTTCTGTCTCCTCCTCGCCGGCTTTGTCTATAACGTCAAACCCATCCGAACCAAGGACATCCCTTTCTTGGATTCCGTCTCCGAGTCAGCCAACAACCCCATCCGGTTCCTCATCGGCTGGTTTGCTTTTTCCCAGCCCGGAATTTGGCCGCCGCTCAGCCTGCTCATCGGATGGTGGTCATTCGGCAACTTTCTCATGACGGCCAAGAGGCTCTCGGAATTCCGGCTGCTCAAGGAAAGAGCTGCTGACTACCGCGCCTCGCATCGGCGCTACTCCCGAGGCTCACTCCTCGCTGGCATGGCCTCGAGCGCTGCCTTCTTCCTGGCTTCTTACGTCTACTTTGCTTTCGAGCGGCGACTCTTTTTCCTGCTCGCCATCCTGCCTCTTCTTTTTCTCTATCTCTTCCTTTTTTTCCACAAGACGCTCCGCGAGAAAGAAATCATGGAAGAGCCCGAGACTCTTTTCCTCCATCCCCTCATCGCTTTCTTCACATTGGCCTTGCTCGGTCTCTTTGCCCTGGCCTTCTTTTTGTGATACATTAGCGCCGTGTTCGGGGTGAAGAAGCCATGGATATCCTGGAAACATGCCTGAAACTCATCTTGGCCATCGCCCTTGGCGGCCTGATTGGCCTGGAACGAGAGGCCAGCCAGAAACCGGCCGGCCTGCGGACTCACATCCTCATCTGCGTCAGCGCCTCGATGATGATGGCCCTTTCCCGGCTTCTCCTCGCCAGCCAGGGCCAGCCGGGAGGCGATTTGCTACGGATCGCCGCGGCCGTCATGACGGGAATGGGTTTTATCGGCGCCGGAACAATCATCCAGGCCCAGGGGAGCGTGCACGGCCTGACCACAGCTGCCACCCTGTGGACAGTGGCTGGGTTGGGGCTCGTCGTCGGAGCAGGCTATTATTTTATCGCCGCCATCTTCGCCCTCCTCATCCTGGCTACATTAGTTCTCTTTCGGCGGGTTGAGGAAGCCCACCTCAAGAAAAGCCTCTACCACTACCATCTCCGCATCAAGGACAGTCCAGATTTCCTCATCAACCTGAGAAAGCTCATCTTCCATCTCGGACTCAAGATGGCCGAGCTGAACCTGAAAAAGGAGAGAAACGTTTCGGTCATCGCCCTCTCCTTCGCTGCCTCCGAGGAGAAAGAGCGGGAATTCCACCAGAGTCTCTACGATTTGGCTGATATCCTGGAAATCAAAATTGAGTAGGGCGAAGCTTCTCCTGGCCACTTCCAACCGGGGAAAATTCAGGGAAATGAGGGATTACCTCCGTGACCTCGACATCGATATCGTCTCCCCTGAGGATGCCCGCATGGGGGGAGAGGTCGAGGAGACGGCATCTACCTTTGAGGAGAATGCCCGCCTTAAGAGTCTCGCCTGGAGCCTAAAGACGGAGCATCTTGTCTTGGCCGAAGATTCAGGCCTTGAAGTCGAGGCTCTGAGCGGTCGGCCGGGAATCTACTCGGCCCGCTTTTCCTCTCCCCGGCCGACTGATGAAAAGAACATCCGCAAAGTCCTACGGTTAATGACTGGCATGCCATGGCCTCAGCGTCGAGCCAGCTTCGTCTCCTGTCTGGCGCTCGCCCAAAAAGGCAAAGTCCTCAAAGAAACGCGGGGCGAAGTCCGGGGTTATATCGCCACGAAGAAAAAAGGCAACCGTGGTTTTGGCTACGACCCAATTTTCTACTACCCGCCGCTGAAAAAGAACTTTGGCGAGCTTAGAGCAGAAGAAAAAAACAAAATCAGTCACCGCGGCCGGGCCCTGCGCAAAATGAAGGTCTTCCTCCGCTCTTACCTTGCCCCATCCACCAAGGGGAAGGGGGAAGGGGGTTGACCCCCCTCCCTATTTTCCCGGGTTTTCCCCGCCCACGGTGATCAAATCCTTCAGCTGGTTGAAGGTTCTCTCGCCGATTCCCCTTACCTTCATGATGTCTTCAATCCGCTTGAAATTCCCGTGCTCATTCCGGTAGTCGATAATTCTTTGGGCAATTTGAGGCCCGACTCGGGGAAGCCTCTGCAGCTCTTCCAGAGAAGCGGTGTTGATGTTGACCTTCTGCTGGCTGGCTTTAGCGCTTGTCTGGAGCGCGGCGAGAGGAAGAAGCAGAAAGCCCAGGACAAGGACGAGGCCCACAAGGCCAATCTTAAATTTGGTCACGATAACCTCCTTTCGCTCTTTCTTCATGCAAACTCTGGGCCAATCCCCACCATGTGGCTATTTTATTTATAATCAATAAATTGCATCATCGTCCGGGTTTCGCTCCGTCAATACCCGTTAACTTCTTCGCCTTTCGCCGTCGACAGAAGTTAACGCCAATGGCCGTTCTCAGAATTTCATCGCCGCCGAACTTCCGGCTATGAGCGAGGATGGCTCTTGCGGTAAACTTCCATCAGCCGAGCGATGTCGAGATGGGTGTATTTCTGGGTTGTGGCCAGGCTTTCGTGACCGAGGAGTTCCTGGATGACCCTGAGGTCAGCACCCCGGCTTAAAAGATGGGAAGCAAAGGAATGACGAAGGGAGTGGGGACTGATTTTCTTCTTCAAGGCGGCCAGCCGGATGTATTTATCGACAACCCTCTCCACTGACCGGGGAGTGAGCCTTTTTCCCTGATAGTTGAGGAAAAGCGCTCTCTCACCCATTCTCTTTTTGAGGAGCCGCGGCCTGGCCTCGAGATAGGCGCGCAGCCTCGCCTCGGCCACCCGGCCGAAGGGGACCAATCGCTCCTTCTTTCCTTTTCCTCGAACACGGATCAACCTCTCCTCGAAATTCACATCCTCCTCGTTGATGCCGACGAGCTCGCTGACGCGGATCCCGGTGGCGTAGAGAAGCTCAAGGAGGGCCCGGTCGCGGCGGTCGAGAGGCCGGTCAGAAGTGGGAGCCTCCAAGAAATCGGCCATCTCCTTCTCGGAGAGGAAAGACGGCACGCGTTTTTCTTGCCGCGGGGTGGCCACCACCCGGGCCGGGTTTTCACTCAGCCAGCCTCGGCTGACGCCAAACTGGAAAAAGGAGCGCACCGCCGCCAGCTTGCGCGCCAGCGAAGACTTCTTTAGCTTCCTCTCTTGGAGCTCGGCCATGAAGGCGCGGATATGGATGTTCCGGACTTGCCGCCATGACAAACCCGTCCCCTCGAGGAAGGCTATGAATTGGCCGAGGTCTCGCCCATAGCTGGAAACCGTGTGGGGGGAGGCCTTCCTTTCGTGGCTAAGATAATCCAAAAACTGGCTAACTTCTCGCTTCATCCTCGTCGCTTGCCTTGGCTTCCTCCTTGTATCCGCACTTCTCATCCCAGCAGGCGAGCGTTGTCCCGCCTTTCCGCGCTCTCCGGAGAAGGAAGGGACGGCCACATCGCGGGCAGGGGCGCGGGATGGGCTCATCCCAGGTGGCAAAACGGCACCTGGGAAATCGGCTGCAACCGAAGAATGTTTTTCCCCGCTTGGTCGTGCGGCGGAGGATCGTCCCCCCACAGCTGAGCGGACAGGCCAGGCCGGTGTCAACCTTTTCAGGCTTGGCCTTCTTGATGTACCGGCATTGCGGATAACTCGAACAGGCGACGAATTGGCCGTACTTGCCTCTCTTCTCCTGGAGAGGAGAACCGCATTTCGGGCAGAGCTCTTCCAGGTTGACGGTGTCCTTTTTGGCCAGGCTCTCCTTATAGGTGCATTCGGGAAAACCCGAGCAGGCCTTGAACCGGCCGAACCGACCATTTTTGATGAGGAGGGGTCGACCGCAGCGCGGACACTTCTCCTCGACAGGAATCCCTTTGACCGCCCTGACTTCGTTCGCCCTGGCCAGATCCCGGCTCAAAAGCTCATAGTAACGGCGTAAGGCCTCGAGCCAATCCCTTTCTCCTTCGCTGATTTTATCGAGCTCTTCCTCCATCCTGGCCGTGAACTGGACTTCCATAAGGTCGGGAAAATGAGCCACCAGGAAATCCGTGACGAACAGGCCCAGCTCGGTGGGGACGAATTTCCCCTTCTCCTTGACGACATAGACGCGGTCCTGGAGGGTAGCGATGATCGGAGCGTAGGTGCTCGGTCGGCCAATGCCTTTGGCCTCCAGCTCCCTGACCAGCGTTCCCTCCGTGTAGCGCGGCGGCGGCTGGGTAAAGTTCTGTTTCGACTCGATATCGACCAGCCGCAGAGTCTCTCCTTTCTGGGCTTTGGGCAACCGCTCTTCTTCCTTCTTTGTTTCTTTCGGGGAAGAGTTGGGGGAGAGAGCGAGGAAGCCTTCAAAGCGGATGACTTCTCCCTTAGCCTTGAGTTCGTAGCGACCAGCCCGGATGAGGAACTCAGTCTCCTCGACCTCAGCCGCGCTCATCTGAGAGGCCAGGAAACGGTTCCAGATAAGCTGATAGAGTTCATACTCATCCTTCCTCAGATAAGGCTTGACCACCTCGGGCGGCAGGTCCGGCGAGGTCGGCCGGATGGCTTCATGGGCATCCTGGGCTTTGCGCTTGTTCTTGAACACCCGCGGCTTGGCCGGAACATGGGCGGGCGAGAACTTGGCCTCGATGATTTTCCTGGCCCAGGCAATCGCGCTCTCCGAAACGCGGACGGAATCCGTGCGCATGTAGGTGATGAGCCCGACCGGACCTCGCTCCCCAACAGGAAGTCCCTCATAAAGCCGCTGGGCAATGGACATCGTCTTCTTGACGGGAAACTGGAGCAGCCGGAAGCTATCCTGCTGGAGGGTGCTGGTAATGTAAGGAGGGCTGGGCTGTCGCCTCTTTTGTTTTAGGCGAATATCCTCGAGCACAAAGGTGGCCTGCCGGAGTTCAGCCACGACTTCGGTGGCTCTCGCCTCGTTGGCTATTTTGGCTTTCTTGCCGTCGATTCTTGCCAGCGATGCCCGGAAAACAGGCGGAACCGAAGCTTCCAGCTGAGCCGCAATGCTCCAGTATTCTTCAGGCACAAAGCTTCGGATTTCCTTCTCCCGCTCACAGATGAGACGAAGAGCAATGGACTGAACTCGACCCGCGCTCAACCCTTTGCCGATTTTCTCCCACAGAAGGGGGCTGATAAGGTAGCCAACCAGCCGGTCAAGGATGCGTCGCGTCTGCTGCGCGTTGATTTTATTCCTGTCCAGGTCGCTCAGGTTGCGGAAGGCCTCTTCGACGGCCTTCTTGGTGATTTCATGGAGGAGAGCGCGCCGGATGTTAGGGTTGCTCTGGGCCAGGAGCTCGCTGAGATGCCAGCAGATGGCTTCCCCCTCCCTATCTGGGTCAGCCGCCAGGATGACGGCGGCACAGCTCGCCGCCAGCTTCTGGAGCTCGGAAACAAGCTTTTTTCGCTCCGGGATGATGACATAGTGCGGGGCAAAATCGTTCTTGATATCAACGCCCAAACTGCTCTTGGGAAGGTCACGGATGTGTCCCATCGAGGCTTTGACGAGATAACCCGGGCCAAGATAGCGGTTGATCGTCTGGGCTTTGGCCGGCGATTCGACGATGACGAGGGATTTGGACATTCAAAGACTCCTCTGAAAATACTTCCCTGGAACCTGGTGCACAAGACCTCTGAGCTCGAGCTCGAGCAGGATGGCCAGGATTTCCGAAATCGAAGCACCCGTCCGCTCAGCCAGGTCATCGATGTGCGTGAGCTCGTCTGTCTTGAGGCGCTCGTAAATCATTCTCTCTTCAGGTCGGAGCGTGGGCATATCCTTTTTTTCCTCAACCCTCGGGCAGAGGAACCGCTCCCGCAGGGGCGATGAGAATTCTTCTACCACATCTTCCCATGTTTCCACAAGCTTGGCTCCCGACTGGATGAGCCAGTGGCAGCCCCGGCTGAGCTCCGAAGTCACGTTTCCAGGCACAGCCATAACCTCCCTCCCCTGCTCAAGGGCCAGGCGAGCGGTGATGAGCGAGCCGCTCCGCTTGGCCGCCTCGACGACGACGACGGCCAGGGCAAGGCCGCTGATGATGCGGTTGCGGAGGGGAAAGTGAAAGCCGAGGGGCGGCATCTCGGGGGGAAATTCGCTGATAACTGCCCCGCGCTCGATGATCCTACGAAACAAGCCCTTGTTCTCGCGGGGATAGAGATGGGCCAACCCGGAGCCCAGGACGGCCACCGTCCTTCCCTCAGCCAGAGCTCCCCAGTGAGCCAGGGAATCGATTCCCGTGGCCATGCCGCTCACGACGACAATGCCCCGTGAAGCCAGGTCTTTAGCCAGTCTTTCCGCCACAGCCCGGCCGTAGGCGCTGGGGCGGCGAGCACCGACGATGGCCACGGCCGGCTCGGATAGAACACTCACGTCTCCGGCGCCATAGATGAGCTCGGGTGGGTCAAAAATCTCGAGCAGAGCACGCGGATAGGCAGCGTCCTCACGGGCGATGACGAAATAGCCCCTTTTTGCCATCCAATCGACAACCCGGCGGGCCCGGTCGAGAATAGCCGGAGAAGTGAGCGCTCTCGCTCTTTCCTCGTCCAGCCCGAGGGCGATGAGCTTTTCAGGAGGGGTGCTAAAGATATCCCCGAGGCTGGCAAAATGGCTGACCACCTTTTGGCCGAGACTGAGGCTATCGGAAAGGACGAGATTTAGCCCGACGCGAAACAAGAGCTTTTCTGAATCCCCCGTTAATAATTCTCGCGGAGAGGGCCTCTTCTCACATCGCATGGTCGTGCGTTCCCGCCGCCAGGGCTATCTTTGTTTATCTTTGTTTATCTTTGTTTAAGACGACGGACCTTCGCTTTTCTTTCTCAGTTTATCCCCGCACCGCCAAAAACCTTTCCAGGAACTAACAAATCTTCAGGCGGTGGCTCCAGGCCGCACGAGCTGACCCCCTAACGTTTTGCTTCATCGAATTTTCACCCAATCTTGCCGATAGAGAATTATCATCAAGCGAAAGTGCTTGATCTTGTAACAAATTATCACCATAGCGAGCGCACCCGATGGGTGGCGTGGTTCGGGGGCCGACCTTACCCGAGACGCTGACCATTGTTCCCCTCCGGCCTGCTCGAAAGACGCCCACCTTTTCTCAGGCCCCCTTTGATTGTTCAAAGGGGGTAGGGGGATTTAATGGCTAAGAAAGAATTCCTGGGCGCGTCTTTCGCGGAGGGGGGTAGGGGTGGTTAATATA
>CAYUKK010000215.1:0-6395 GCA_964445305.1 uncultured Eubacteriales bacterium | reverse complement strand
GAAAAAATCCCTCACAAGCTTACGGCCCACGGTCAGACGCGGGTCGACTACTACTACTGGCTCCGGGAGCGAGAAAACCCCAAAGTCATAGAGTACCTCAAGGCGGAAAATGAGTACCTCAAAGCGGCCTTGAAGCACACAGAAGCCCTCCAGGAAGCGCTCTACCAGGAAATCGTCGGTCGAATCAAGCCAACGGATATGTCGGTTCCCTATCGATATCAGGGATATTATTACTATACGCGCTAAGAAGAGGGAAAAGAGTATCCTATTTACTGCCGGAAAAAGGGCAACCTCGAAGCTCCAGAAGAAGTGCTTCTCAACGTCAACGAGATGGCTGAGGGACAGCCTTATTTTCATGTCACTGGTCTGGCGGTGAGTGCCGATAACAACCTTCTCGCTTACGGCGTCGATAATGTCAGCCGCCGTCTCTATACCCTCCGTTTCAAGAACCTGGCGAAGGGTGAGAACCTTGGCGAGGCCATCCCCAACACCACAGGGCTCGCTGCTTGGGCAGACGACAACAAGACTGTTTTCTATACCCTCAAAGATACGACAACGTTGCGGCCCTTTCGCATCATGAAGCATGTGCTCGGAACTGACCCGGCGGGGGATGAGGAGGTCTACGTCGAAAAAGATGAGACTTTTGAGTCCTATGTCTACAAGTCAAAATCAAGAAAGTACTTGATGATTGCCTGTGAGAGCACGCTCTCTAACGAATTCTGGTATCTTGAGGCCAGCCAGCCGGCCGGCCAGTTTCGAGTTGTTCAGCCGCGGCAGCGGGAGCTCGAGTACTCGGTCGAACACTGGCGCGACAAATTCTACATCCGGACTAATGATAAAGCCAAAAATTTCCGGCTGATGGAAACACCGGTCGCTCGGCCGACGAAGGAAAACTGGAAGGAAGTCATTCCCCACCGAGAAGATACTTTGCTCGAGGACTTCGAAATCTTCGACAATTTTCTGGTCATTGAGGAGAGAACAAATGGGTTGACCCGCCTAAGCATCCTTCGCTGGCGGGATCGAGCTGAGCATTTTATCGACTTCGGCGAGGAAGCCTATGCCGCCTCTCTCGGCAACAACCCTGAATTTGACACGGACTGGCTTCGCTATGAATATTCCTCGCTGACGACGCCCAACTCGACCTTTGACTACCATATGGCCACGCAGGAGAAAAAGCTAATGAAGCAGCAAGAAGTCCGGGGCGATTTTAGCCCGGAAAATTACCACGCGGAAAGGCTCTTTGCCACCGCCCCGGACGGCGTCAAAGTCCCCATCTCCCTCGTTTATCGGAAAGGCCTGACAAAAAACGGCGATAATCCCCTGTTGCTTTATGGTTATGGCTCTTATGGCGCGACAACAGACCCGAGCTTCAGCTCGGTGCGCTTGAGCCTTCTCGACCGGGGTTTTATTTATGCTATCGCCCACATCCGGGGTGGGCAGGAATTCGGTCGAGCCTGGTATGAAGAGGGGAAACTCCTTAAAAAGAAAAACACTTTCACCGATTTCATCGCCTGCGCTGAGCACCTTATCGCCGCCCAATACACCCGTCCGGAGAAGCTTTTCGCCATGGGCGGCAGCGCTGGTGGCCTGCTCATGGGTGCTGTGGTCAACATGCGTCCCGACCTTTTCAGGGGTGTGATCGCGGCCGTGCCGTGGGTCGATGTCGTGACGACCATGCTCGACCCGACTGTTCCCCTAACCACCAGCGAGTACGATGAATGGGGAAACCCAGCTGACAAACAATATTACGATTACATGCTTTCCTATTCTCCCTATGATAATGTGGAAGCTAAAGCTTATCCAGCGATGCTGGTGACGACAGGACTGCACGATTCCCAGGTTCAATACTGGGAGCCAGCTAAGTGGGTGGCCAAGCTAAGAGCGATGAAGACGGACCGGAACCATCTTTATCTTTTCACCAACATGGAGGCTGGCCACAGCGGAGCTTCCGGTCGATTCCGAAGATACAGAGAGACAGCTCTTGAGTATGCCTTTCTCCTTGATTTAGCTGGCATATCCAAATAGAAGAATTTTTTTCTTTCTATTGGGCCTCCCCAGCCGGCAGAGGAGTCGCGCTAAAAATTCCGTTGAAGAGGAATTTGAAGCATCCATGGGGCTGGCCACGGAAAAGGATTTCCGGCCCGTAGAGAAAGACCTTTCCCTGGCCAACCGGTGCTTCAAGCACGGCAACGGTTTTGTCCAGGTAGTTCTGACCCCAGGCCCAGCCGCTTCGAAGCGGCCTAGGACCATCGAACCAAGCGACTGCTCTCACGCCCCGCGAGGCGGCAACGGGGTGGAACCCAAACACTGGACTATTATTGAAGTAAACATCGGTTTCTTCCTGCATTCCGTAGGCTGCAAGTAAGCTATTGTCTACTTTAACGCGGAGAACAGAGCCAGGAATGTAGTACTTCTCCCGCGGCAACCGTCTTTCCTTGCCATCGGGAAGCTTTTCGATGAGTGGGTCAAAGAGAGGCAACTGGAGATGAAAGCCAAGAGCGGTCGAAGTACCGATAGCCAGGATGACTCCTCCTTCTTCAAGAAACTGGCGGAGCGCGGGAAGCGTTTTTTCGACGGTGATGACCCCGAGCCGACCGCGGAATTCTTCAGGGACTTCCTCCGGTCTGGGCATCCGTGACGGGAGAAAGCCCCTTTCTCCCTCTTCCTGGAATCTGGGGATGGCGCCGCTCGGAAAAATGAGGACATCATATTTAGCTCTCAGGTTGCCGGCATCGAGGTCGGGCGGAAAAACGACCTCAAAGGGAAACTCGAATTGTTCCAAGAGCCAGCGAGTCCAGCCCGAAGTCATCGAACCGCCGTAGATGTCCCAGAGTCCAATCCGCCGCAGCCTAAGGGAGGCCATGGCTCCTCGGGGTGGCGCTTCCATGCTCTGAGCGACGAGCCCCAGGGTTATGACCTCGGCGTTTAACCTCGCCAGAGTGGACTCCTTAGCCTCTACATAGAACATTCCTGGCGGGTATGTTTTGCCGTTGACCTCAAGCGGCGTTTGGATGCGGAAGAGTCGTTCGCCGGCACGAAGAAGCCGATTGATAGCAGTGAAACTGTCGTTTATTCTGGCATCGAGAAGGAACCCGGCCGGTCTTGGGCCACCGATGACTTTTCCCGTCGGGGGTTTTGCCAATCCCTCAACCCTTTCAAAAGGTCCTTCAAATCCATCGAGGATGCGCTCAAAAACGACACCCATTTGATAGGCCAGTGTCCAGCCAGCGCTATCGTAGGGAGCAATGGGAGGGCCGCCAGGATATTCTACGTCATGAGGATGGTCCTGGGGCTCAAACATGGCTAAGATATGCGGCCGAAAAGCCTGGTTACACTTGATGACGTAGGAGCCCCCGGGATAAGTCTTCCCCGCGACCTCAAAAGGCCGGGTGGCGCAGAGCACCTTGACTCCGCTCTTGATGAGAGCGTTGACGAACTTTATCGCGGTCAGGAAGTCCGGCTGGTCGGAGGGGATGATGTAGCCACGGGGATCCCGGGCAGCCGGGTCACGCAGGATATCATAATATTTAGCCGGATATCCCCTTGAAAACCATTCCCCGACCGGTTGAGCGCCATCCTTTCGGATAGCTTCTTCGACCGCCTGAATGCGTTTCGGGCTCACTGTCCAGTGGTCCCGGCTACCTCTCTCGATCGAGTTTCTGGCCATCCGGTACATGTTCATGAGAAAGTGCTCGCGAAGCCTGGCGGCCAAGTCGAGAATGGCCCTATCCGCTGTGATGGCATACTCGATGGATTGCCGAAAATGCCATTTCTGGGGCGCGACGGGGAAGGGGAGGTCGTTGCGCGGGAGCTGTTTTTCGGGCAAGAAGGGGATTTCTATCGGAGTCGGGTTGCCGATGGTTTCGGTCAGGATGCCGATCATATTATGAAAATAGGAAGTCGAGCGCAAGCCGCCGCTCCACCATGTCGAATAGCCTGCCCCGGACCGCATGGTCGCTCCTGGCTTCCCCTCAGCTGCAAAGCGAGCATGCATGGCCGAGCCGACGAGGTCAATCCCCATGGGCACAAGAGGGTCGAAGAAATAGTTGAAAGGGTCCCGGAAAGGGGAACAAAAGAGGACCGTGCCGGCCGGCCCTGTCTGATGATGGTTGTAGACAATCTGGGGAAACCATTCGTGGTACATGACGCGGGAAATGGCTTCTGTCTCCGGCTGGGTGACCATGTAGAAATCCCGGTTGTTGTCGTGGCCGATGTATTTCTGGTAAAGGCGGGGTAGAGTCCTCATTGTTCGCTTGGTTGGATCCTTTTCCCTCATGTACCAGTCGGCCACCAGCTCGAGCCCGTCGGGGTTGGAAGGGATGGCCAAGAGGACGACTTCATCGAGGATACGGCGCGTCTCGGGGTCGTTCTGAGAGACCATCTGCCAGACAAGCTCGATAAGCTGCTGGGAGCCGAGGACTTCGGTGGCGTGAAGGCCACCGTCAATCTGAACAACCGCCTTGCCCTGGGAAGCGAGGCCGCGTGCCTGGTTTTCCGTCAAGTCCTCAGCCAGAGCCAAACGCCGCGATATATCCTTCAGCCGAGGAAGCTGTCTTTGATTGGCCGGCGAAGTGATGATGGCCATGATCATCGGCCTCCCTTCGGCCGTTGTGCCGATCCGCGTCAGACTTAGACGGTCGGATAAGCGGTCGAGCTTTTCCCAGTAGGCACGGAGCTGGCTGTAGTTGATCAACTGGTAATCAGCGCCAACATCAAAACCGAATTCCTCTTTTGGGCTGGGAAGGTTTGACTGGGATATGGCTGGGCAAATGAGCAGAAAAAACGTTAAGAAAATAAAATACAACGTTCTTGTGCGCATGAGATTTACCCCTTTTTTCATTTAGTATACCAGTGGTCCTCCAGGATGGAGGCGTTGGCGCTGAATTCACGGCCTCCCGCAAGGAGAACGAACCTGTATTCTCCGCACGGGGCTGGCGAAGAGGCGTATTCGGGGTCCATGGAAGGTCGGAGACCTGCTTCGGCCAGCCGGCTCATCCTCTCCTGGAGCGCCTTCTTTTCTTCTTCGGTGCGTTTCCTTCGCCAGGTCATGTTCCAGACAACCTGGTGCAATCCGGGGGTATTATCGCCCTTGATCTCATGGATGACCTGATTTCCCTTATAAACGAGCACCTTAACATCGGGCTGGACTTTATTCTTGAGATAATAATGGACAACTATCCCGTTTGGTTCGCTTTCGCCCGAAAAATTGATCGAGCTAGAATGGTTGGTCCGGTTGCTCACCCAGCGAACTTTCGATTCGATGCTAAAAAGATGGATATCCTTGGCCAGGACAGCCGCCGTCAGCTCTTGGAGCGGTGCGATATCCATGATGAAGATGCCGCGACCGTGCGTGGCGACGATGAGGTCATTCTCCCGGGGATGGATCTTGATGTCATGGACAGGCTGGGTGGGCATGTTGGACTTGAGCTTGTTCCATATTTTTCCACCGTCGATGGAAACATACACACCAAACTCAGTGCCAACAAAAAGGAGGTTAGGGTTCTTGTGGTCCTCGCGGATGACGTTAATCGGCTCCTCGGGCAGGTTGCCGATCAATGATACCCAGGTCATTCCATAGTCGCTCGTCTTAAAGAGGAAAGGCCGGAAGTCGTCATGCCGATAGCCAGTGTAGGCAACATAAGCCGTGCCTGCATCATGGGAAGAGGCGACAACCCGGCTTACCCAGTAGCCAGGGTTGCCGACGATGCGGTCGTTGAGCTTCGTCCAGTTTTTTCCTCCAATGCGGCTCACCCAGACGTTCCCGTCATCTGTGCCCACCCAGAGGACTCCTGGCTCAAGCGGGGATTCGTCGATCGTCGTGATCGTGCAGTACTGGATATTGCCGTCCCCTCCTTTCCCCGTGGGAAGCTTCGTCGGGTCGTTCGTTGTTAAATCGGGGCTGATTTCTTCCCAAACCTCACCTCGATAGGAAGACCTGACCAAAATGTTGGCGCCATGGTAGATGACATCGCTATCATGGGGAGAGACGAGGATGGGTGAGCACCAGTTCCAACGCAAATCTGTGCGCTTGTTCTGATAGGCGACGTTTTTTCTCTCCCCAGTGACCAGGTCTATCCGAACGAGTGGACCGAACTGCGATTCGTTGTAGAGGAAGCGATTGGTTCTCGTGTCGAACACATTATCCATGCCATCGCCGCCGCCGACAGTTAGCCAGTCTTCAAGGAGGACGGGACCGCCTCCTCTCTTTGTGCTCGGTCCCATGACCGAGCCGTTATCCTGGAGGCCGCCTGCCATGTTGTAGGGATATGCCATGTCGAAACCCACGGCGTAGAACTGGGCCAGGGGAAGATGGTCTGGATGATACCATGTCTTCCCTCCGTCGTAGGTAATGCCCATGCCATGGTCGTAGCCGAGGAGCATATGGTTGGAATCTT